>CALFOF010000296.1 GCA_937919075.1 uncultured Cyanobium sp.
GGCGAACGGGTGCTGGCCCGAGGGGTGGTGAGCTCGGTGGATCCGGCCGTCACCCCCGGCACCCAGGCTTTGCTGCTGAAGGCGGAGTTCCCCAATCCCAATGGCGCGCTGCGCACCGGCCTGCGTCTGCGCACCCGCGTGCAGCTGGCGGCTGGCGATGTGCCCTCGGTGCCGTTCGCGGCGGTCACCCAGTCGTCGGGGCAGAGCTTCGTCTTCGCAGTGGGAACCCTCCAGGACCTGGAGCGCAACCCTGGCAGGGCCGACCTGGAGGCGTTGCGCAAGTTGCCACCGGGCACCAGCTTCGCTCTGCAGGTGCCGGTGCAGCTGGGTGAACTCCAGAACAACCGCTACCCGGTGCTCAAGGGTGTGGGCCTCAACGATCGGGTGATCACCACCAACCTGCTCACCCTGCGTCACGGCACACCCGTGACGGTGAAGTAGGGAGCCGCCGATGTCTCCCTCCAACAACTTCATCGTCCGGCCGGTGCTCACCGTGGTGTGCAGCCTGCTGATCGTCTTTGCTGGGCTGATCGCCATTCCGCTGCTGCCGGTCGAGAACCTGCCGGACATCGCCCCGCCCACCGTGCAGGTCACCGCCCGCTACAACGGCGCCGATGCCCTCAGCGTCGAGCAGGGGGTCACGGCCGTGCTGGAGCAGCAGATCAACGGTGTCCAGAACATGGAGTTCATCAGCTCCAACAGTTCTGCAGACGGCACCAGCGCCATCACGGTGTCCTTTGTCAGCGGCACCGACGGCGACATCAACCAGGTCAACGTGCAGAACCGGGTGGCCCTGGCCCAGCCCCAGCTCCCCGAGGAGGTTCGCCAGTCGGGGGTGGTGGTGAACCAGGCCTCCAACTCGATCCTGCTGGTGGCCAACTTCGTCAGCGACGACCCAGCCAACCCGTTCAGCATCGAGACGATCAGCGGCCTGCTCGATCAGGGGCTCACCGATGCCCTGCGCCGGGTGCGTGGTGTGGGAAGCATCGCTTACTTCGGCAACCGCCAGCTGGCGATCCGCCTCTGGCTCGACCCCGACCGGCTGGCTGCCAACCAGCTCACCTCCTCGGACGTGGTGGCGGCCCTCAGTTCCCAGAACCGGCTGGTGCCGGCCGGCCGGGTGGGCGGAGCGCCAGCGCCTGACGGCCAGCTGTTCACCTTCACGGTGCAACTCCAGGGACGGCTGCGCACCAACGAGGAATTCGAGCGCATGATCCTGCGCACCACCCCGGATGGGGGGCTGATCCGCCTGAGCGACGTGGGCCGCGTGGAGCTGGGAGGTGAAAGCTTCGATGTCGGGGCCACCGACCTGCGGGGGGTGCCGTCCGTGGGCCTGGCGGTGTATCAGCTCAGCGGCAGCAACGCCCTGGAGGTGTCCGACGGGGTGAAGGAGGTGATCGACACCTTCGAAGCCACCCTGCCGCCGGGGATCCGTAAGGAGATCATCTACGACAACACCGACTTCATCAGCGCCTCGATCGAGGGGGTGACCGGCTCCCTGCGGGACGCCGTGCTGCTGGTGGTGCTGATTCTGTTCCTGTTCCTGCAGGACTGGAAAGCCACCCTGGTGCCCGGAATCGCCATTCCGGTGGCCCTGGTGGGCACCTTCGCCTTCGTGAAGGCCTTCGGGTTTTCGCTCAACCAGCTCACCCTGTTCGGGCTGGTGCTGGCCACGGGCCTGGTGGTGGATGACGCCATCACCGTGATCGAGGACACCTCCACCAAGAAGAAGGAGGGACTCTCGGCGGTGGCGGCTGCCATGGCCACCATGAACGAGCTGTTCGGTGCCGTGATCGCTACGTCACTGGTGCTGTTTGCGGTGTTCCTGCCGGTGCTGTTCTTCCCCGGCGCCACGGGCACGATCTACAAGCAGTTCGCCGCCACGATCATCTTTTCGGTGGCGATCTCCACCTTCAACGCGCTCACCTTCTCGCCGATGCTCTCGGCCCTTCTGCTGGCCAGGGAGAGCCCACCCCCGGGCCGCCGCACCTATGCCATTGCCGGTGCTGTGATCGGCGCCATCTACGGGCTGCTGGTGAGCGGTGGCTTTGCCAACCCGCTGCCGTTCCTGCTCTTCGGCCTCACCGGGCTCGTGCTCGGCTGGTTCACCCCCACGATCTTTGCCGGCTTCAACCGCTTCTACGCCGGCTTCGAGCAGCGCTACAACGGCGCCCTTGGCTGGGTGCTGGGTCGCCGCAAGCTGGTGATGGCACTGTTGCTGGGGGGCGTGGTGCTCACCGGCGTTGCCTTCAATGCCATCCCCTCCGGCTTCGTGCCGGTGGAAGATCAGGGCTATGCCATCGGCTTCGTGCAGGCTCCGGATGGCACCTCGGTGCAGAGAACCAGCCAGGTCAATGCCCAGGTGGCGGAGATCCTGCGCACTGAAAAGGACATCACCGCGGCAGCGATCTTCAGCGGCGCCAGCCTCGATGGCAATGCTCCCAACCGGGGGCTGTTCTTCTTCGGCACCAAGAACTGGGACGACCGCGGCGATCAGAGCCAGTCGGTCAACGCGATCGTGGAGCGGCTGAACCGCAAGCTCTCGGTGATCGACGGCGCCCGGGTGTTCGTGGTGGAGCCCCCGGCCATTCCTGGCTATGGCGCCTCCGGCGGTTTCGAGTTCCAGCTGCTGGATCAGAGCGGTGGGGCCCTCAACCTGCCCCAGTTCGCCGGGGTGGCGAGCCAGCTGATCGCCAACGCCAACCAGGCACGGCCGGATGGCCGTCCGCTGTTCAGCCGTGTGTTCACCCAGTTCAGCGCCGAGTCCCCCCAGCTGGCCGTCACAGTGGACCGTGATCGCCTCGCGACCCTCGGCCTCGACTATGGCCAGGCGATGCGGGTGTTCAGCTTCTATTTCGGAGGTGCCTATGTGAACGACACGTTCCAGGAGGGCCGGGTGCGGCGCGTCTATGTGCAGGCGGACGGGCAGTTCCGGGCCACGCCGCAGCGGCTCCAGGCGATCTTCGTGACCAATGCCAAAGGGGAGGCTGTGCCGCTGGCCGAGGTGATCACGGTGGAGCCGGTCAACGGCCCCTCGATCATTCCCCGCTTCAACCTGTTCCGCTCCATTCGGGTGGAGGGCTCGGCGGCACCGGGTCGCAGTTCGGGCGAGGCGATCAAGGGGATCCTGGGGCTGTTCAAGGGCCTGGATGTGCCTGGCGTCGGCTACGACTGGACCGGCATTGCCCGGGAGGAGGTGAGCGCGGGGGCCCTGGCGGTGGTGATCTTCGCCTTCGGAATTCTTGTGGTTTACCTCGTGCTGGCGGCCCAGTACGAGAGCTACAGCGATCCGCTGATCATCCTGATGACCGTGCCCACCGCCATGCTCGGGGCTCTGGCGTTCCTGGGGGCCCGCGGCTACGAACTGAACATCTACGCCCAGGTGGGTCTGGTGATGCTGATCGGCCTGGCGGCCAAGAACGGCATCCTGATCGTGGATCTCGCCAACCAGCGCATGGCCGCCGGCGCCAGCGCCCTGGAGGCGGCTCGGGAGTCGGCCAGCTCCCGCCTGCGGCCGATCATCATGACGGCCATCTCGTCGTTGTTCGGCTTCCTGCCGCTGGTGCTGGCCGATGGGGCCGGCGCCCGCAGTCAGGCGTCGCTGGGCACGGTGGTGTTCGGCGGCCTGCTGGTGGCCACGGTGCTGTCGCTGCTGGTGGTGCCGGTGTTCTACGTGGTGGTGAAACAGCTGGTGCCTCCTGCCACCCCTCCGCTCCCCGACGCCGAAGCAGGGACCCCAATCGAGGGGGCTTCCCCCTGATGGCCCCCCGTGCCCGATTGCGGGGGAGCCGAATCCTGATGGCCGGGCTGATCGGCAGTGGCCTCGGGGTCGCCTTGGCGGTGATGCTGCATGCGGTGGTGATCCACACGCCGGTGGAGGTGAGCCCGCGCACCTTTGCTCTCTACTTCGGGATCTTCTGCGGCTTCGGGGCCTTTGCCGGCCTCACCCTGGAGACGGTGCGCCAGCTGCAAGCCTCCACCTCCGATCCTGCCTACCACCACAAGTTCTCCAG
>CALFOF010000297.1 GCA_937919075.1 uncultured Cyanobium sp.
GAGCACCACCTCGGCGCCGCAGGCGGTGAGGGCCCAGAGGTTGGAGCGGGCCACTCGAGAATGGAGCATATCCCCCACGATCACGATGCGCTTGCCGGCCAGGGCGGCCGGCGTGGGCACCGCCGGCTCGAACCAGCGGGCGAGGGTGAGCAGATCCAGCAGGCCCTGGCTGGGATGGCTGTGCAGGCCATCGCCGCCGTTGAGCACCGCCACCCGCGCGCCGCTGCGGTCGAGTTCGCGGGCCATGGCGGCGGGCACACCGGCGCAGGCATGGCGCACCACCAGCACATCAGCGCCCATGGCCACATAGGTGCGGGCGGTATCGAGCAGGCTCTCGCCTTTGCTCAGCGAGCTGGAGGCTGGCGAGAAGCTCTGCACATCGGCCGACAGCCGCCGGGCGGCCAGCTCAAAGCTGCTGCGGGTGCGGGTGCTGGGCTCGAAGAACAGGCTGGTGACCAGGCGCCCCTGCAGAGCTGGCAAGCGCCGCGCGCCGCTGGTGGGCAGGGAGCGGAAGCGCTGGGCCAGCTCCAGCACGGTGGCGAAATCAGCCAGGGAGAAGGCGGCGAGATCCAGCACATGGCGGTGGCTCCAGCGGCTCATGGCTGCGGCTCCGGTGCGCCCATCGCGGCGGGGCAGAAGGCCGCCGCCGGCCTAGGCGTGCGATCGCCCCGCGCGCGCCGGCTGACGCTGCGGCTGGCCCGCAGATACCAGCGCCAGGGCAACTCCTGGGCCTGGGAGATGCCGATGCGGGTGGTGCAGGCCAAGGGGCCATCGCCCTCCTGCTCACGGGCCTGCCACCAGCGCTGCAGCGCCGCAGGGCGCGGCGCCATCCAGACCCCCTGCGGCGGCGTCAGCAGCTGGCGGTCGTGGGAGCGGTTCAGGCCGTAGCGGCGCGCCAGCAGAGCGGGGCCGGCGGCGATCCGCTCGGCCTCACCCGGCAGGGCCACGGCCCTGAGCAGCACGCCACTGGCGTGGTGGTCGTGACCGGTGACCACATTCACGCAGTGATGCAGGCCGTAGGTGAGATACACATACATGCGGCCCGGTGGACCGAAGAGGGTGTCGTTGCTGGGGGAGCGGCGGCGATGGCCATGGCAGGCCGGTTCACTCTGGCAATAGGCCTCGGTTTCCACCACCACGCCCCAGACATGGCCGCCACCGGGCAGGGCGCGCACCAGCAGGCAACCCACCAGATCGGGGGCCACCTGCTCGGCCGGGCGGGCAAAGACATCGGGCGGCAGGCCGGTGCAGGCCGCGGCGGGCAGCCGGTGATCGCTCACGCACACGGGCATGCCTGCCAGGTCGCCACCCGCCAGACTGGCGCCGGTGGGGGTGGTCACAGTCCCTGCCATTCGTCCGATCGGCTCCTTCCCGTGTCCAGCGCTCTCTCCAGTTTCAACCTCGGCACCGTGCTGCTGGCCGGCAGCGGGCTGTTCTGCCTGGCCACCCTCTACTTCGGCACCCGCGGCGGCTTCTACGACAGCGACGACTACGACGGCAACGGCACGGCCCACTGAAGCCCTGCCCACTGACCTCCAACCCAACGAGGCCCCGCCGGCCGCGTTCAACCCTGGCTGTGCAGCCGTTCCGATTCCGGGCAGTCGTCGGCGGTTTCCAGATCCTCCGCGCTGCCGCTGCGGCTGAACGCGGCCAACCGGGTGCTCACAGGGCGTATCGATTTGAGCCGCACGCTCTCCTCCCAGCTGTGGCGCTCGTCGTCGTCGGCCATGTCGTAGCGGAGGGTGACCAGATCGCCCACGATCTCCACCACGATTGCTTGCTCGATCCAACGCTGCTGATCGCGCAGGAACACCCACACAGGGCGTTGCTCGCCGCAGAACTGATCCAGCTTGCGGTGCAGCATCAGCCTCCCGGCCGGCGCCGGACGAGGCCGGGTCGGGCCCGGTTGGTTTCGATCCTAGAGATGATGGACGGATCCGTTTCATGCGGCGGCCGCGCCGCCTCCCGCCGGTGAGCACCCTTTCCTCCCCTGCACCGGCTTCGGCGGGCAGCAGCGCCGTTCCCGGCCCGGTGGCCAGCCCTGAGGCGATCCGGCTGCAGCTGCGCAGCTGGCCGGAGGTGGAGGCCTATCTGGAGCGCTGCAAGGGCGTGATCGTGCCGCTCGGCTCCACCGAACAGCACGGACCCACCGGCGCCATCGGCACCGATGCGCTCACCGCCGAAGCGGTGGCGCTGGAGGTGGGGCGCCGCACCGGCGTGCTGGTGACACCCGCCCAGGCCTTCGGCATGGCGGAGCACCACCTGGCCTTCCCCGGCACGATCAGCCTCCAGCCCGCCACCCTGCTGGCCGTGCTGCACGACGTGGTGCTGTCGCTGGCGCGGCATGGCTTCCAGCGCATCTACGTGATCAACGGCCATGGCGGCAACATCGCCACGGCGCGGGCCGCCTTCGCCCAGGCCTACGGCACCGCTGCCGCCCGTGGGCTGCCCCATGCCGCCGACCTGCGCTGCCGGCTGGCCAACTGGTTCATGGCGGGGCCGGTGATGCGCCAGGCCCGCGAGCTCTACGGCGACCGGGAGGGGCACCACGCCACCCCAAGTGAAATAGCCCTCACCCTGCACCTGGAACCCAGCCTGATCGCCCTGCAGCGCCCCCTGCCGGAAGCGGCGCCGGCGGGCCCGATCCACGGCCCGGAGGATTTCCGCCGTCGGCATCCCGATGGCCGCATGGGCTCCGATCCCTACCTGGCCACCGCCGCCCATGGCGCGGCCATCCTCGATCAGGCCGCCAGCTCGCTCACCGCCGATCTCGAAGCCTTTCTCAGCGAGGGGGAACCGGCCGACTGAGCGAAGCGGCGCAGGCTAGGTTCGGCCCCAGATGATGAGCTCCAGCGCGATGAGCAGGATCGACAGCGACGACGTGCGCAAGGTGGCCAAGCTGGCCCGCCTGGAGCTGCCGGACGAGAAGATCGCCACCTACACCGGGCAGCTCGAGCGCATCCTTGATTACGTCGCCCACCTCGAGCAGGTGGACACCGAGGGCGTGCCTGCCACCACCCGCGCGGTGGAAGTGGTGAATGTGACCCGCGAAGACCGGGTGGATCCCACCCCCGTGCGCGACGAACTGCTAAGGCTGGCACCCCAGCGCCAGGGTGATTTCTTCCGGGTGCCGAAAATCCTGGCGGATTAGGAAAATCCCGGCCGATGGATTGGCCTGCTTGTGCAGCTGGCCTGCAAGAGCAGAGGCCCGTGGTGAAACTGCTCAGCTGGCCGGGGAGCGCGGCAGAGGCGAAACAGCAGTGCGGTGCAGCAACGCCAGCACGTGACGGCGGGCCCGAGGGCTGGGGAACAGTGCGGCGATCGGGCGAAGACGGCTGCGGCGGCGTTTATGGCTGCGGATGCCGAAAAAGATGTCGTAGAGGAAATTGATGCCATCGTGGCGGGTTTCGAACAGCCCCAGCCGCTGGGGTGATCCTTTGGATTCGAGCAGATCCTTGGTGGCGCGGTAGGCGTCCTGGTATTCGAACCAGGGAATGGAAGGCCAGAGATGGTGCACCAAGTGATAGTTCTGGCCCATGATCAGCCAGTTCATCACCCTGCTGGGATACACGCGAGCGTTATGCCAGCGGTTGCGCGACAGAAAGGGGCGGTGGGGCAGGTAGTCAAAAAAGAGGCCGAGGGTGACACCCACCATCAACGCCGATGCAAACCAGACGTTGAGCACAAAGTGGAGGAAGTTGAAGCGAATCGAGGCCGCCACCATCGTGAAAAACACAGCGCGGGCCAGCCCCCACTCCAGCAATTCCCAGCGGCGCCAGAGGCGATGGCGAAAGAAAAACAGTTCGTGATAAAAGAAGCGCGGCGCAATCAGCCACAGCGGCCCGAAGGTGGAGACGATGTGATCGGGATCGCGCTTGGGATCATTCACATGGGCGTGGTGCTGAAGGTGCACCCGCGTGAATACCGGAAAGCTGAAACCCAGCAACAGCGCCGCGCCGTGGCCCATCACCGCATTCCAGAAGCGGTTGGGATGGGCGGCGTTGTGGCAGGCATCGTGGATCACCGTGCCCTCCAGGTGGAGTGCCAGGAAGCCGAGCATCAGCAGCGCCGGCAACGGCCAGTTGCCCACAAACCAGCCCCAGACACAGAGCGCGGCCAGGGCGTAACCCGCCAGGAACAGCCCCACCGTGGGATTCCACGGCTCCGGTGGGTCGAGATACATCTTCGGCACCGACTGCCGCACCGGTGCCGTGGCGGCAGCGGCGGAATGCTGTCTAGGCGGGAGGGCCAGAGCTTGTGTCATCCCCTGATCCGACGCCCGACTGGCAATTGCGAGACCCCACCTTACGGGGAAATGGGGGGCAGGGGCGACTCGCCGTGGGGAAGCACCAATTCCATCAGTGCACCACCGCCGGGATGGTTGCGCGCCTCCACCCGGCCGCCATGGGTGAGCGCGATCTGTTGCACAATCGCCAGGCCCAGGCCGCTGCCGGAGCGGCGGCTGCGCACCCGGGAGGGATCCCCGCGGTAAAAGCGCTCGAACAGATGCTTCAAATCGGTGTCGCTGAATCCAGAACCGTGATCCCGCACCGTCAGCTCCCACCACTGCCCCGTACCGGTGATGTCCACCTCGATCACAGTGCCGTCCGGGCTATAGCGCAGGGCGTTGTCGAGCAGGTTGAGCAGGGCGCGGTGCAGGCGGCCCTCATCACCGCGCAGGGGGGCGGAGGGGCAGCGGGGCAGCTCCAGGCTCACGCCCCGCTGCTCGGCGAGCGGGCGCAGGCTGCTCCAGGCCTCGTCCAGCAGGTCGCAGAGATCAAGGCGGCGATAGCGCTCATCGTCGCCGGGAAGGCTGTTCTCCAACCGCGACAGCTCCAGCAGATCTCCCACCAGCTCCCGCAGCCGCTGCAGCTCGCGCTGCAGGCGTTCGATCAGCACGGCGTTGGAACGGGTGGCCTGGGCGGCCAGGCTGTCACCCACCAGCAGCAGGGCCGTGAGCGGCGTCTTGAGTTCGTGGGCCACATCGCTCACCCAGCGGCTCTGCTGATCGAGCTGGGATTCGAGCGAGCGGCGGCTGCTGAGCCACACCGCCATCCAGCCCCCTTCTCCCGGCAACAAGGTGGCTTCCAGGGGCTCCGAGCCCAGGCTCCACTCCACCCGCTGGGCGCGCGCCAGCCGGCGCGAGCGCTGAATGCCCTCCTCCAGCTCAGGCGACTGGATCACCTGCAGCAGCGGCTCGCCGCGCAGCAGGCGTTCGGCGGGAAGTTGCAGGAGGTGCTCAGCCTTGGCGTTGATCGCCTGGATCGTGCAGGTGGGGTCGAGGGCCAGCCAGCCATGGGGAGCCGCGTTCAGCCAGGCGAGCAGCTGGGCGCGGGTGGGCGGGGGCGCCTCCCGGGCACCGGCTTCGGCTTCGCGGCGGCGCCAGGAGGCCGTGGCCTGGCCCAGGCTCCAGCCGATCAACATGCCGAAGGCCAGGGCGAGGAGTGTCTTCACCGGGGAGGCGGCCTCAGCCGAAGCGGTAGCCGAAGCCTCGCACCGTGAGGATGTGTTCGGGGGCGGAGGGGTTGGCTTCCAGCTTTTCGCGCAGCCAGCGGATGTGCACGTCCACGGTCTTGGTGTCCACCACGTAATCGGTGCCCCACACCTCATCGATCAGCTGGTTGCGGTTCCAGACACGCCCGGGGTTCTGCATGAAGAACTCGAGCAGCCGGTATTCCTTCGGCGAGAGGTTCACGTTCACACCATCGCGGGTGACGCGGAATTCATCCGGGTAGAGCGTGAGGCCCGCATGGCTGACGGCAGGGTGCACGGGGAAGCGCTCAGACGGGCCCTGGGAACGGCGCAGCAGGGCGCGGCAGCGGGCCACCAGCTCGCGCAGCCCGAACGGCTTGACCAGGTAATCGTCGGCGCCGAGTTCGAGGCCGAGCACGCGATCGGTTTCGGTATCGCGGGCGCTCACCATCAGGATCGGGGTGCGGGCATCGCTGCGGCGCATGTGGCGGCACACATCAAGGCCGCCCACACCGGGCAGCATCAGATCCAGCACCACAAGGTCGAAGCCGCCATTGGCGGTTTGCTGGCGCGCATCGATCTGGTTGATCGCCTGACGACCATTGGAGGCGCAGACCACATCGAAACCTTCATGGCTGAGGGCTTCCTGCAGGGTGGTTCTGATGCCTTCGTCGTCATCGACGATCAGCAGCCGTGGCATGAGAGTTGTGACCCAGGGGGCATCCTGAGCTGAAGCTAGGCCAGGCTCCAGCGGGTTCACCGGCGCTTGGGCAAGTGGCTGATCACCAGATGGCGCTGGCCATCGATCTGCAACCAGCCTTCTTCGCGCAGCACGCCGAGCACACGGGTGACGGTGACGCGGGTGGTGGAGAGGG
>CALFOF010000298.1 GCA_937919075.1 uncultured Cyanobium sp.
GTGAGCTGTGCTGCCTACGGGCTCAAGGATCGGCTGAATCGCGCTAGGCCACCAGCTGCAGCAGGCCCATCAGGCCGCCCATCAGCGGCCGGTGGCGCACGTGAGTGAAGCCGGCGCGGCGGGCCAGGGCCTCCTGCTCCGCCGCCCGGGGGAACCGCTGGAGGCTGGCCTCCAGATAGGCGTACTGCTCGGGCAGGCCGAAGCGGCGGGCGGCGGGAACCACCAGGCGGCGCAGGTAGAGCTGCTGGAAGCTGGCGACGGCGGCACCGGCCGGGGTGGCGGGATCGGGGCGGTTGAAATCGAGCACGGCGGCGCGGCCACCGGGGCGCAGCAGCCGCCGCAGCTCCTGCAGGCCTGGCCCGGGTGCGTTGAGGTTGCGCAGGCCATAGGCCATCACCGCCCCATCGAAGCGGCCGCTGGCCAGGCCGGTGGCGAGGGCATCGCCCTGCTGCCAGCGCACGGGCAACCAGGGCTGGCGGGCGCTGCGTTGCTGGGCGATCGCCAGGGGCGCGGCAGCCGCATCGAGGCCGAGCACACGGCCGCCGGGGCGGAGCCTGGCGGCCAGCAACAGGGCGAGATCGCCGGTGCCGCAGCACAGATCGATCAGTTGCCGCCCTGGTGCCGGCTGCAGCCAGTGCGCGGCCTGCCGCTTCCAGACGCGATGCAGGCCGAGGCTGAGCAGGTCGTTGAGCTGGTCGTAGCGGGGGGCGATGCTGTCGAACAGCTCGCGCACCGCCTGGGGATCACCGGGCTTCAAAGCGAACCGCGCTGGTAAGAGCGCTCAGGAGGGGCGCTCAGGAGGATGGCAGGGAAGCGCAGAAACGCACATCCACCAGGCATTCCAGCGGGTCGTCAAAGGGCAGAGCCACAGCATCGAGGCTGATGCCGGCATCGGCCTCGCCGCGGGCCACACCGGCGGCGGAGAAGCGCTCGGGGCTGGTGAGGGTGATCACCATCACCGTGGCCAGGCCAACGGCAGCGGAGCACACCATGCAACCGGCCAGCATCAGCGAAAATTCGCTCCGTGCGTTGGCCGCCTCCATCAGCTGCAGCGCCCACGCCACCAGGCCCACCACAGCCACCACGGTGACCAGGCTGATCACGGTGACGAGGGGAGACAGCACGACCGGCACAGCGAGACGCAAAGGGGTTACTGGCAGTTGAATGAGAACCCTTTTAATGTAACGAGGTCTTACAGCGGCCGGGCCGGCGCCGGCGGGCGCAGCATCAATCCCCGGCTGAGCAGATCAGCCTTGATCGCCTCCACCGTGAGCACGCCGTCGTGCAGCAGCGAGGCCAGCAGCGCAGCGGCCGCCTTGCCCTCGGTGAGTGCCGCGGCGATGTGGTCGATGCAGCCGGCGCCACCGGAGGCGATCACCGGCACCTCCACCGCCTCCACCACCGCGCGGGTGAGGGCCAGGTCGTAGCCGGCCTGGGTGCCATCGCCGTCCATGGAGGTGAGCAGGATTTCGCCGGCACCGAGCGCCACCACCTGACGGGCCCAGGCCACGGCATCGAGCCCGGTGTTTTCCCGCCCCCCCTTCACATACACATCCCAGGCGGGGGCGGCCCCCGCCGGCAGCTGACGGCGGCGGGCATCGATCGCCACCACGATGCACTGGGCGCCGAAGCGACGGGCACCGGCGGTGACCAGGTCGGGCGTGCGCACGGCGGAGGAGTTGAGGCTCACCTTGTCGGCGCCGGCACGCAGCAGTTCGGTGATGCCGTCCACCGAGCCGATGCCACCACCGACGGTGAACGGAATGGTGACCGCCTCGGCGGTGTGGCGCACCAGCTCCACCAGGGTGGTGCGGCCCTGGTGGCTGGCGGCGATGTCGAGGAACACCAGCTCATCGGCGCCGGCGGCGTCGTAGCGGCAGGCGAGCTCCACCGGATCACCGGCATCGCGCAGGCCCACGAAGTTCACCCCTTTCACCACACGGCCATCGGCCACGTCGAGGCAGGGGATGATGCGTTTGGCAACCATGGGGGGCGACGGCGCAGGGCGGTCAGGGGGATAGGGGGGTGAGCCGTCCAGTTTCGACCCGCCGCGTGCCGACAGAGCGCTGGTAATGTTTCAAGGCATTTTTGGCCCGGCTTCATGTCGCAGAACGCCATCACGATCGGCTCAAAAGTGCGGATTCAGCGGGTGCGTGACCGCATCCCCGCCGACATGGTGGGCCTGCTACAGGGCGATGCCTCGGGCGTGGTCAAAGAATTCAAGATGACCGACGGCAGCGGCGTCGGCGTGGTGGTGGAACTGAGCAACGGCAGCACCGGCTGGTTCTTCGACGACGAAATCGCCCCGGCCTGAGCGTCCCCTTCGCCTCTCTCACTTGAGCGACACCCCCGATTCCAAGGCCAGCAAAGCCGCCGAGGCGTCTGGCAGCGCCAGGCAGCTGCTGGGCATGAAGGGTGCCAGCGGCACCAGCAGCCTGTGGAAGCTGCGGCTGCAGCTGATGAAGCCGGTCACCTGGATCCCCCTGATCTGGGGGGTGATCTGCGGTGCAGCGGCATCAGGCCGCTTCGAGTGGACCGTGCCGAACGTGCTGGCCTCCTTTGCCTGCATGTTGATGAGCGGCCCGCT
>CALFOF010000299.1 GCA_937919075.1 uncultured Cyanobium sp.
CGGGTCGTTGATCACGACCGTGTGCACCCGATACCAGGGCAATCCCATGGGGGTTAGGTCCGGGGAAACAAACGGCTGCAAGGGTGAAGCCCAAGCAGCGGACGATCAGATGGATCGTTCCGTGCTGGCGATCGTAAGGGTTTCCTTCCTTTGCGGAGGGACCATCAAGGCAGCTGAAACGAGCCGTGATACGGGGTCTGGCTCTGTTGCGGTGGCGCAGTTACATTTCGCAACCTGAGGAGCACAATGGGGCGGTTCGAGCCGTTCCTCCATGCCCGTGATCCGCTTTGTTCGTGAAGGTCGCGATGTCACCTGTTACCCCGGCGAAAACCTGCGGGAGGTGGCGCTGCGCGAAGGGGTGGAGATCTACGGGCTGAAGGGGAAGTTGGGCAATTGCGGCGGCTGCGGCCAGTGCATCACCTGCTTTGTGGCGGTCGAGGAGCCGGCAACCGGTGCCGCCACCCTGACCCCGCGCACTGTTGTGGAGGAGCGGAAGCTGCTAAAGCGCCCTGGGAACTGGCGTCTGGCCTGTCAGGCGCTCGTTCAGCACTCGGTGATTGTGGTCACGCGCCCCCAAGTGGCCCTGCAGGACGGCGACCGGCGGCTTGCAGAGGCTCAACAGCAACCTCTGCCGGAGGGGCCTACCAGCTGGCCTGCGGTGGAAGCGCCAGCGGAGCCGGAGGAAGAGGCGTCCACGACCACAACGACGGGTGAAGGGCGTCCTTAAGGGCCAGGCAAGGGTGATACGGTCCGCTGAGTCCTCCATGCCTTGATGGAAACCAACGATCTCGGTTTCGTGGCCAGCCTGTTGTTCGTGCTGGTCCCGGCCATTTTTCTGATCATCCTCTACATCCAGACCAACAGCCGTCAGCAGGGCTGAGTTCAGTCCTGGCTTCTTCGCCCCGGAACACCCGCAGGTCCTGCCTGGGGTGATTTACTGGCAAGGAAATTTTGGCAGGAAAACCTCTGGCGGCGATAATTTGGGCACGAATGGCAACTTGAAATCTGCCCTTCAGTGATTCAACTGCCCTGAGATCCCCGTTCAAAGCGATCCCGCTTCTCCGCTGCGGTGCGGTTGTGGGTCAACAGCCTGTTCTATTTGACGGGCTGCCCGTGATGATCACAACTGCGTAAAAGCATGCAACTGCGTGACTATCACAACTGCGTGAAGGCTGGAACGAACGTTTGATTTTGATGAGGTTGGGGGCTCTCTGTAAGGGCAGTGAATCGAGCCGCCTATGTTCACTTAGGGCTGGAGCGCAACTCAAAGGCCACCACCATTGCACTCCAAATCTGCCAACAGTGCAGATAAAGTGCCCCAGCATTGCAGTCGAAGCACCCCTTTGAGGGGAGACGTAGCTTCCGTTTTCAGTTGCGGCTTTCTGGTTCGCGCACCAGTATCACTGGCGCGGGAGCGTGCACTCGGATGAAGTCGCTCACCGAGTTCCCCAACAACCGATCAATGTCCACCAGCGCCTTGGCCACCAGCGGACGACGATCCTGTGAAGCAATCACCAGCAGGTCGGCCTCAATCTCCTTGGCAGCCGCGCACACTTCCCGCCCCACATCATTGCCATCGCGATGCACGCCTTTGAGCTCCACGCCAAAGCTGCGGGCGCGCTGCTTGGCCTTCTCCAGCAGCTCGTCTGCAGGGGTTTTCCCCCCTCGGCTCGGTGCCAGTTGCTGCCGGCTCACGTGCACACCGGTGAGCGTGCCACCGGGAATCTCCCTCACCAGCTCGCAGGCGATCTTGAGGGCGTCATCGCCCACGCCGGTGCCATCGATGGTCACCATCACCCTGTTGACATGCCGGACATAGAGGTCGTCGCGGACCAGCAGCATGGGGCGGGTGGATAGCTGAAAGACGTATTGGCTGGAGCTGTTGGCCAGGATCGATTGCAGCCGTCCAAGGCCGCGGGACCCCATCACGATCAGATCGGCATCGAGCTCTTCGGCCACCTTCAGCACGGTCTGCTTGGCATCCCCCTGGCGGATGATCGTGTTCACATCGGTCGGATTCAGGCCCAGGCGCTGAACGGCTTCCGCCATCAGGCCGCCGGCCCGCTGCCAGTGCTCCTGCACGGTTTCCCCCGATTGCTCGGGAACCACATGCAGCAGGTTGAGCCGTGCCTGGCGGAAGGCCGGGAGGTCGCGCAGCATGCGCACCATTTCCTCCACATGGCCCTTGCCGGAATCGGCGATCAGAAGGTTGCGAAACACGGGGGCGTCACGGTTCAAAATCAGCCTATGGCCGGCTCCGGGGCCAGCAGCCCTGCCCTGTCGAGGTCGTAATGGACGCTCTTGATCCGACCTGGCCCTGGCGCCTGACCCGCCGTGTGCTGCCCCAACACACGGATCACGCGGGTGTGATGTGGCATGGCGCCTATCTCCGCTGGTTGGAGGAGGCACGCGTGGAGGCGCTGGCGGCGGTGGGATTGCCTTACCGGATGCTTTCTGACAGGGGCCTCGAGTTGCCAGTGGTTTCGCTCACCATCGACTATCGCCGCCCGCTCCAGCATGGCGACAGCGTCGATATCGAGAGCATGGTGGGCGCGGCGCAGGGGCTGCGACTTCCCTGGTGCAGCAGGTTCGTGGGAGTTGGCGGGCATGTGGCCGCCACTGCGCGGGTGGAGCTTGTGCTGGTGGAATCCAGGCCCGATCCCTTCGGGGGCGCTCCGCAGCGGCGGCTGCGACGCCAACCACCCGCCGACCTGGCGGAGGCCCTGGCAGCCCTGCGGCGAGGGCCCCTGATCACCATGCCATAGTACAGGCGTACTGAATTTCTTTTGGCTGGATGGGAGAGCTTGTTGCCGTCAGCTTTCCTCGGGGTTCTGCCGCTGCGCCGAGCCCATCGCCCCGAGCTGCCGCTTGTGGAACGGTCATTCCCCCGGTGAGCCTGCCCTGGCCAGAGCAACGCCGGGGCTGGTGGCTGCTCTGGGCTGGCTGCCCAGGCCTGGGAATCCGCCGGCTTGCGTTGCTGGAGCAGCGATTTGGCTCTCTCGCGGAGGCCTGGAAGGCTACGGCCGCTGCTCTGGCCGCTGTGCCGGGGTTTGGTGCTGCGTTGTTGGCCGCTGTGGAGCACTATCGGCGGCGGCACGGCGCCGATCCGGTTGCTGTCGCCAGGCCGGTGCCGGCGACTATGCGCCGGGTGCTGCTTCCCGGGGATCCCGCCAGCCCGCTGGCATTCGCCGCCCTGGAACGGCCACCCCTGGTGATTCACTGGCAAGGCCAAGGAACGTTGTGGCCGTTGTTGCGCCGCCGTGAGGCGGTGGCTGTGGTGGGCACCCGCAACCCATCCCTGCATGGCCTGGCAATGGCGGAGGCGGTGGGCGCCGCCCTGGCCGCGGCGGGCTGGCCGGTGGTGAGTGGCCTCGCCGATGGCATCGATGCCGCCGCCCATCGGGGCTGCCTGGCGAACGGTGGCAAGCCTGTGGCGGTGCTCGGCACGCCGCTAAGGCGCGCTTATCCCCGCCATCACGGGCCTCTGCAGCAGGCGGTGGCCGCCAGAGGGCTGCTGATCACGGAGCAACCCCCGGGTGCCTCAGTGCAGCGTGGCCACTTCGCCGCCCGGAATCGCCTGCAGGTGGCTCTCGCCACGGCGGTGGTGGTAATCGAGTGCCCCTTCAAGAGCGGCGCGCTGCATTCCGCAGCCCTGGCCTGGGAGCAGGGCCTGCCGCTGTGGGTGGTGCCGGCCGATGCGGCAAAGGTGTCTGCCCAAGGGAGCAACCGGTTGCTGCTGCAAGGCGCCACACCATTGCTGCAGCCTGGCGATCTGGTGCGCCAGCTGGGCCCCGGCCCGCTGATACAGGCTCAGAGCCAGGCGGAGGAGGCCGCAGCTCTGGCCCCTTGCAGGGTGGGGGCACTTCCGGAACCGCAGCGTCGCCTGCTCGCCGCCCTGGGCAGCGGGGCCTCGCTCGAGCGCCTTTGTCAGGTCCTTGGAGAACCTCCAGCCCATCTGTCAAGCCTGCTGCTGGATCTGGAGCTGGCCGGGCTGATCAGCGCCGAGCCTGGGTTGTACTGGCGGCCCGCCCGCGGCAGCTTTGCTTAGCCTTTCTGCATCCGCCCACCACAGCCCCATCGCCGTTCCCGGTTCACCACAGGCTTCCTCCCCCGTGTCGGCACATTCCCAAGCCTCCCCAGAGCAAGAGCGGCTCAGCGGCAGGGCGCTCTGGCCCTGGCGCCGCGAACTACTTCGCCTGGGGGGAGCCCCTGCCGATTTTGATTGGCTGCTGGATCTCGCCGGCGGTGTGGATGGCCCCAGCCGGCATCGCTTGCGGCTTGAGCCTGAGCTCAGCGTGGATCTGCGTTGCAGCCTCGGGGAGATCGAGCGGCTCTGGCGCCGCCATCTCAGCGAGCAGATTCCTCTTCAATACTTAGTTGGAGTGTGTCCGTGGCGCGATCTTGAGCTCCTTGTGGGGCCCGGTGCCCTGATTCCCCGCCAGGAAACGGAGTTGCTGGTGGAGCTGGCCTTGGAGCACGCCCGCGCCCTGGCTTCAGGCTGGCCGCGCCGCTGGGCCGATCTTGGCTCCGGTTCCGGCTGCCTGTCCTTGGCGCTGGCGCTCGCCTTCCCCGAGGCTCAGGGCTGGGCGGTGGAATGCTCCGCCGAGGCGCTCCACCACACCGATGTCAATCTCCAGCGTGCCGGCGTCAGTGGCCGGGTGGCGCAGTTGAAAGGTTCTTGGTGGGCACCCCTGGAGCCTGTCTGGGGCCAGCTGGATCTGGTGTTGAGCAATCCCCCCTACATCCCCTCGGCCGAGGTGAGCCAGCTTGACCCCGTGGTGCGCTGGCACGAACCCCTTCTCGCCCTCGATGGTGGCGCTGATGGTCTCGATGCAGTCCGCTTCATTTCCGCCGGAGCTCACCAGGCCCTGGCCCCGGGGGGCTTGCTGCTGCTTGAGCATCACCACGACCAATCCTCTGCCGTGTGCTCCCTACTCAACGCTGCTGGCCTGGAAGCTGTGGTTGCCCACAAGGATCTGGAAGGGCACTGCCGTTTTGCCCAGGCCCACCGCCCGCTAATCCCGCACTGATGGATCCGTTGCCTGCTTCTGGCTCTTCCCTGCCCTTCACCCTCGGGCCAGCGGCTCTGGCCGAACACCTCGCCCGTGGCGGAGCAACGGTGTTCCCCACCGACACCCTTCCCGCTCTTGCCAGCCAGCCACTTGCGGCCGCCCAGATCTGGCGTCTCAAGCAGCGCCCCGAAGGCAAGCCGCTCATCCTCATGGGGGCTGATGCGGAGCCGTTGTTTGCGGCGTTGCACCAGCCTTTGCAGCCAGCCTGGCTGGAGATGGCGGGGCGCTGCTGGCCGGGCGCGGTAACCCTCGTGCTGCCGGCGAGCGGCCCGATCGTTGAGGCCCTGCAGCCCAGTGCGCCCCAGCAGGGAATCTCCCTGGGCTTGCGGATTCCTGCCTGTGCTCCAGCGCTGGATCTGCTAAAGCGCACTGGCCCTCTGGCCACCACAAGCGCCAATCGCTCCGGCGAGCCTCCCTCCCGCACCCCTGCTGAGGTTGCCGCGGTGTTCAGCGGGTTGCCGATCCTGGCTCCGTTGCCGTGGCCGTCGATGGCAGGCCAGGCCAGCACGGTGCTCCGCTGGCATCCAGGCGATGGCTGGGAAGTGCTGCGCCGTGGGGCTGTGGTGCCCATCAATAGCGCGCCATGATGAAGCGATGGCCTGGCTGATCCTGCTGATCCTGTTCCTGATCACGGGTTTCGACGTCCTCCTCGACCCGGTGGTGCGGGTATTTACGCCGATCTTCGCGTTGAAGGGCTGGATCTGGCTGCCGCTGATCGCGGTGGGTTGGTTGCTGGCGGGCCGGCGCTCCTGAACGGCAGCAGCTCACAGGCTTCTCCTCCTACCGGCCTTTTCGCCTCCTGAGGCTGCGCCTTGCTTTCAGCCATGGAGAACCATCTCGCCCCGCAAGTACGCCCCACAAGGAACGCACTTGCTGAACGGCATAAAAACGCCTGCCGAGGACTGGAGCCCGCTGGCCACGAGGCAAGGGCAGCCAGGCCGAGAACAAGGGGAAGCCGGCTAACGGATTTGAACCGATGGCCTTCGCTTTACAAAAGCGCTGCTCT
>CALFOF010000300.1 GCA_937919075.1 uncultured Cyanobium sp.
CCCTGAACCGGATCGTATCAGCCACGGCATGCCCTCCCGTCTGCTGGTCCTGAGCAACGGGCATGGGGAAGATCTCATCGCGCTCAAGGTGATCGAGGCCCTGCAACAGCGGCACAGAGCCCTTGAGGTGCGTGTGCTGCCCCTGGTGGGGGAAGGGCAGTGCTTTGCAGCGGCCGAAGCCGCCGGCGCCCTGCAGCGCATCGGCCCCCGCCAACGGCTGCCCAGCGGCGGCTTCAGCAACCAGAGCTTCAGCGGGCTGGTTCAGGACCTTGCCGCCGGCCTGCCCCAGCTGAGCTGGAGCCATCTGCGCACGGTGCGTCGCTGGGGCCGCACCCACCAGCCCCTGCTCGCCGTGGGAGACCTGCTGCCGCTCGCATTGGCCTGGAGCAGCGGGGCGCCGTTCGCCTTCATCGGCACGCCCAAGAGCGATTACACCTGGCGCAGCGGCCCAGGCCACAACGGCCTGGCCGATGGCTATCACCGCTGCAAAGGCAGCGAATGGGATCCCTGGGAATGGGCACTGATGGGCTCGCGGCGTTGCCGGCTGGTGGCGGTCCGTGATGGCCTCACCGCCCGGGGGCTGCGCCGCCACGGGGTGCCGGCCCTGGCTCCCGGCAATCCGATGATGGATGGGCTGGAGCCTGCGGCCCTGCCGGCGGCCCTGGCCTCGAGCCGGCGGCTGGTGCTGCTCTGCGGCAGCCGTCTACCGGAAGCGCTCCGCAATTTCGAGCGGCTCCTTTCTGCCCTTCAGGGGCTGGCCCCAGAGCGCGACACGCTGGTGCTCTGCCCGATCGGTGCCACCCCTGCGCCGGAGCAGCTGGCCCCATTGCTGCGGGCGCGTGGCTTCCTCCCTGTTGCCGTGCCAGGCGGTAGCGGCGCCGATCAGGCCTGGCGGCGAGGCGCGATGGTGCTGCTGCTGGGCCGGGGTTGCTTTCCGCGCTGGTCGGGGTGGGGAGAGATCGGCCTGGCCACGGCGGGCACAGCCACAGAACAACTCGTGGGACTTGGCCTTCCAGCCCTGTCTCTGCCGGGTCCTGGGCCGCAGTTCAAGCTGGCCTTCGCGCGCCGGCAGAGCCGGCTGCTGGGGGGGGCGGTGCAGGTGTGCAGCAGCCCCGGCGCATTGAGCGGCCGCCTGCGGGAGCTGCTGCTGGATCCCGCCGCCGTGCGCCAGCTGGGCCGGGTCGGCAGGCGCCGCATGGGCAGCCCCGGGGGCAGCGAGCGGCTAGCGGCCCTGCTTGAGCGCCAGCTGATCACGGAGGGCCAGGGCTGAGGCGAGGATGGGGCCAAGTCCCTTCGCGCCCCCCTGATGCCCGTTCCGCCCAATCGGGCCTATGCCGTGGCCACCGGCCACCTGGCCACCTTGCTGGGCATCAGCATCTCCTCCGCCCGGCGGCGGGTGGATCTGCAGGCGGCGCGGGAGTCGGTGCGTGATGCCGCCGGCCGGGTGGTGATCGCCGAGCGGCTGATCGAGGCGGCGCGCGCCGATGCCCTCAGCCAGGAGCGGCTGCTCGATCAGCTGCTCGTGGCCAAGCCTTCGGAATCAAACTTCCTCGACGAGGACTGAACCTCAGCGGCGCTGGGCGTGCGGCCCCTCAGCGGCCCTGGGCCGAATGCTCGAACACGGAGCCGAAACGGCTGCGGTCGAGGTCGGCGAACACCGGGATGCAGGCAAAACACCGGCGCGCCAGTTCGAGGCGTTCCTCGCGCTCCAGGATTGCGCTCAGGCGGCGGTAGGCGGGCAGCAGATAGCGGGCGTCGTTGGCCGCATAGGCCAGCTGGGCCTCATCGAGCTCCTCCACCCGTCCCCAGTCGCTGCTCTGAGCCTGCTTGTCGAGCTCCACCCCCACCAGCTCCTGCACCACCTCCTTGAGGCCATGCCGGGAGCTGTAGGTGCGGGCCAGGCGGCTGGCCACCTTGGTGCAGAACAGAGGCGCCACGGCGATGCCGAGCCCTTCCCCCAGGGCCGCCACATCGAAGCGGGCGAAGTGGAACACCTTCTCGATCGTGGGGCTTTCCATCAGCTGCTGCAGCCGTGGCGCCGCCTTCTGGCCGCGGGCGATGCGGATGCAGCAGACATTGTCGTCGTCGTCGGCGATCTGTACCAGACAGAGGCGGTCACGGCCGTGCACCAGCCCCATGGCTTCGGTATCCACCGCCAGGGCGGGCGCGGCGGCGTAAAGCGCCAGCCATTCCTCGTCGAGGTCGCCATCGAAGACGGCGAAGCGGGCGGGTGCGGAGGCGGAGGAACCCATCGAAGACGAAGCGACGGTCGTCATCGTCGCCCGTCGGGGGACTGGGAGAGAATGGCCACCTCGCTCGGCCCACTCCCCATGCCCCCTGCCCTGGGCTCCACCCTGCTGCTCACCGTTCTGCTGGCCATCGGGCTGGTGTTCTTCCTGCGGGCCGCCAGCAAGGACCGCACCACGGTGGTGGAGGTGCACTCGCCCCGCCCGCCGGTGGAGGTGCTCGAGGGTCTGAGCCAGTGGCTGCTGCAGCGCGGCTGGCGCACCGACAGCGGCGACGCCGAGCGGCGGGTGCTGCGCTTCCAGGGCACCGTGGCCGCCAGCCCCAATCTGGCGCTGCTGCTTTCCCTGCTGGCCGCGGTGGGTGCGGCCTGCCTCGGCCTGGTGCTGCGCCAGCTGTTGCCGGTGCTGGGCGCCTGGCCGCTGCTGCTGGTGGCGGCAGGCCCGCTGGCGGGTGTGGTCTACCGGCGCCGGGCCAACCGGCAGGAGCAGGTGGAGTTGCGGCTGATCAGTGGCGATGAGGCCTCCGGCAGCAGCCTGCAGCTGCGGGCCCACCGCGATGAACTGATCGCCCTGGAACTGGAGATGGGCCCCCGCCTGCAGCTCGCCAGCGACGGTGCCCTGCTCAGTTCCCCGATCTGATCCGCCATGCGTCGCCACGGCCCGATGCGCTTGCCTGGATCGTTGCTGCCCCAGCTCAGCGTGCTGGCGCTGATGATCAGCACTGCGCTGCCGGCGCCACTTGCGCTGGCCAGCAACGATCCCCTCACCGGTCCCCGCACCCGGCTCAGCAAAGACTGGGTGGGCACACGCGCGCTCGCCGCCAGCACGCCAGTCCTGGTGCTGGCGGGCCACGCCGACTCCCAGGGCATCGCCGGCGCCGGTACACCGGGCGAGGCCGTGGCCCTGTTCGGGGCGGCCCCGATGCAGGCGGGCATCCGCGACGAGCTCTTCTGGAACCTGGCGGTGGCCCAGGAAGTGGCCCGGCTCGGCCAGCGGCGAGGCCTGGCGATCGGCTTCTACGACCCCCCGCTCCGCACGATCGTCAATGGCGATGATCCCCGCACCAACTGGAGCGTGGGCCGCGAGCACGTGCGGCGCGGCGGCTATGCAGTTGAAATCCACTTTGATGCCTATGGCCCCGACGGCTTCGGCTCCGGCCTGATCCCGCCGTTGCAGCAGCCGCTCAGCCGCCTCGATGAAGCACTGGCAGACGCCTTCGGCGGCTTTCCGGCCCGCTTTCGCCAGGGGCTCGGAGCGCCCCGGCGCGGCATCGCCATCCTTGAAATCGGCAAGCTGGAAGGCCCCCTGGAAGCCGCCCTGCGCAATCCCTATCGGCGCCAGGCCACCGTGGAGGCCATTGCTGCCCGGGTGGTGCAGGCGATCGAGGCGGGGCTCACGCCCGGGCCTGGCGGGCCCGGGACAGCTCCGCTCAGTCCACAGCCTGTTGGGGTCGGCAGCGTTCCACCAGCGACGGATCGCTGAGCCACTCCTGCGGACGGGTGAACAGCTCAGTGAGCAGCGCTTCGCGGCTGCCGGGCTCCGGCACGTAGCCGTATTCCCAGCGCACCAACGGCGGCAGCGACATCAGGATCGATTCTGTACGGCCGTTGGTCTGCAGACCGAAGATCGTGCCACGGTCAAAAACGAGATTGAACTCCACGTAGCGCCCGCGGCGGTAGAGCTGGAACTGCCGCTCCCGCTCGCCGTAGGGCAGGCCACTGCGCTTCTCCACGATCGGGGCGTAGCTGGGCAGGAAGGCATTGCCGCAGGCTCCCGCCAGGCGGAACAACTGCTCCCAGCCGTGGTTGAGGGGCCCTTGGGCCGTGCTGGCGGCGGCGGCAGGGCCGGCTGAATCCTGGCCCTTGTAAAGCGTGCCACCCGGATCCTGGTAGTCGTAGAAGATGCCGCCGATGCCGCGGGTCTCGCCCCGGTGCTTCAGGTGGAAGTACTCATCACACCACGGCTTGAACACCGTGTAGTACGCCGGATCAACGCTGTCGCAGGCGGCCTTGAGCGTGCCGTGGAAGTGGCGGGCATCCTCCAGGAAGGGGTAGTAGGGGGTGAGGTCGGCACCGCCGCCGAACCACCACACCGGGCCGGCCTCGAAGTAGCGGTAGTTGAGGTGAACGGTGGGGATGTAGGGGTTGCGGGGGTGCAGCACCATCGAGGTGCCGGTGGCGAACCAGTGCTGCCCCTTGGCCTCTGGGCGCTGATTGAGGATCGAAGGAGGAAGGTTGTCGCCCCCCACCTCGGAGAAATTCACGCCGCCCTGTTCGAACACGCGACCATCGCGCATCACCCGCGAGCGGCCACCTCCGCCTTCGGGGCGTTCCCAGCTCTCTTCTTTGAAGGTTCCCTCCCCGTCCAGGGCTTGCAGCCCCGCGCAGATGCTGTCCTGCAGGCCCATCAGCAACTGCCGGGCGCGCTGGCGTGAATCCGCAGGGGGCGCTGCGCCGGCCACCGCCGGATCCACGCCCTCACGGCCGTTGTCCGAATCCACGCCCTCATCACGGCCGGGGGACTGGGTTCCCACCGGCTCCGGCCCGCCTTGCCTGGCCACTCCCTGCTCCGCCACCGCTCCCTTCGCCGCAAACGGCGCCCGATACCTGAACACCATTCCAGCCTGTCGCCCCGTCAGACAAGCCTTCGAGAGGGTCTGTCATGGGAGCGGCGCCTAAGATCGCCCTCTTTGCCCCAGGCAGCCGGATGGCCACCGCCGATCAGGCACGCGAAGCCCTTCAGGCCCTCTGCGACGCGGGCACCGGCCGCAGCCTGCTGGAACTGGCCTGGATCAGCCAGGTGCGCACCCAGGACAACCGCGCCCTGTTCCGGCTCGCCCTGCCCGGCTACGCCACCAGCCAGCGGGAGCAGATCGCCAGTGCCGCCCGCGCGGCCTTGCTCGCGCTCGATGGCATCGACGACGTCCAGATCGAGCTGGCCCAGCCCGCCTCCAGCGCCGGGCACGGCCATGGCCATGGCGCGCCGGCGGCCCCAGGACAATTGCCCGAGCGCCAGGGCATCCCCGGGGTGAAGCGGGTGATCGCCGTCAGCAGCGGCAAGGGCGGGGTCGGCAAGAGCACGGTGGCCGTCAACCTGGCCTGCGCCCTGGCCGCCAGTGGCCTCAAGGTGGGCCTGCTGGACGCCGACATTTACGGCCCCAATGCCCCCACCATGCTGGGCGTGGCCGATCGCACCCCTGAGGTGAGCGGCAGCGGCGATCAGCAAGTGCTTACCCCGATCGACACCTGCGGCATCGGCCTGGTGTCGATGGGTCTGTTGATCCAGGAGAACCAGCCGGTGGTGTGGCGCGGGCCGATGCTCAACGGCATCATCCGCCAGTTTCTTTACCAGGTGAACTGGGGCGAACGCGATGTGCTGGTGGTGGACCTGCCCCCCGGCACCGGTGACGCCCAGCTCACCCTGGCCCAGGCCGTGCCGATGGCCGGCGTGGTGATCGTCACCACGCCCCAGAAGGTGTCGCTGCAGGATGCGCGCCGCGGCCTGGCGATGTTTCTGCAGATGGGCGTAAAGGTGCTGGGCGTGGTGGAGAACATGAGTGTGTTCATTCCCCCCGACCGGCCCGAGGCCCGCTACGCAATCTTCGGGAGCGGTGGCGGCGCCCTCCTGGCCGCCGAAGCGGAGGTGCCGCTGCTGGCGGAACTTCCCCTGGAGATGAGCGTGATGGAGGCCGGTGATCAGGGGCTGCCGGTGGTAGTGGCTCGGCCGGATTCCGCCATGGGCCAGGCTTTCCGCACCCTGGCGCTCAGCCTTTGCAGCCAGAGCCTGGCCCCGGCCTGAGCGTGATGGGCTTGCCCGGAGGGCGGCAAAGCATGTTCTCGACGCGGCGGCCGCAACGGCGATCGCCGCTGCACGAGGTCGATCTGGTGCTGTGGGGCATTCCCCTGGCCATGACCTTCGTGGCCGGCATCCTGATCGCCAGCACCCAGCGTCAGGCTGAATTTGCCGACTGGTATCAGCACTGGATCACCGGTGGGGTGGGCCTGGTGCTGGCAGCCCTGCTGGCACGCGTGCCGCTGGAGCGGCTCAAAGGGCTGCTGCTGCCCATCTACGGGCTCACGGTGGTGAGTCTCATCAGTGTGCGCTTGGTGGGCACCTACGCCCTCGGTGCGCAGCGCTGGATCAACATCGCCGGCTTCCATGTGCAGCCGTCGGAGTTCGCCAAGCTCGGCGCGATCCTGCTGCTTGCCGGCGTGCTGTCGCGCTACCCGATCGAGCGGCCGGTGGATCTGATCCGGCCCACCGGGGTGTTCCTGATCCCCTGGACCCTGGTGTTTCTGGAACCCAACCTGGGCACCTCGCTGGTGTTCGCCGCCGTGCTGGTGGTGATGATGTTCTGGGCCGGCATGCCACTGGGCTGGGTGGTGCTGCTGCTTTCGCCCCTGGTGGCAGCGATCCTGGCAGGCACCCTCCCACCGGCGCTCGGGATCTGGGTGCCGCTGATGGGCTTGATCGCCTACCGCTCGCTGCCATGGCGCTGGATCGGCATGGCGGTCACCCTGGCGGTGCAGGGTATGTTCGCCGCCATCACCCCTTACCTCTGGATGCACGGGCTGAAGGCCTACCAACGCGACCGGCTGGTCCTGTTTCTCGACCCATCCAAGGATCCGCTCGGCGGGGGGTACCACCTGCTGCAGAGCAAGATCGGCATTGGCTCCGGCGGCCTCTGGGGCACCGGCCTGATGCACGGTCAGCTGACCAAACTGCGGTTCATCCCTGAGCAGCACACCGATTTCATCTTCAGTGCCCTGGGCGAGGAGCTCGGCTTCGTGGGAACGATGCTGCTGTTGGTCGGCTTCGGCGTGCTGATGTGGCGCCTGCTGCAGATCGCCGGCAAGGCCCGCACCGATTTCGAGTCGTTGGTGGTGATTGGAGTGGGCGCCATGGTGCTCTTCCAGGTGGTGGTGAACATCAACATGACCATCGGACTGGGGCCGGTCACCGGCATCCCGCTGCCTTGGATGAGCTACGGACGTTCCTCCCTGCTGGTGAACTTCCTGGCGCTGGGGCTGTGTGCCTCGGTGAACCGCCACAGCCGCCATCAGCAGAGCCACTGGTGACCTCCCCGAGCCTGGCGCAGATCAGGCAGCGGCTGGCTGAAGGGGTGCCGACCGGGCGCGCCGACGAGGATGGGGTGCGCCGGCAGTGGTGGGCCGCCCTGGCCACGCTGCAAAACGACTTTCTGCTCGCGCTGCAGCCGCTGCGCGGGGTGTGGCTGGCCTCGCCCCTACCGGCGCTCTACGAGCCAGCCCTGCTGCGGCAGCTGCAGGGCTGGGTGTGGACCCCAGCAGCGGTGGGGTCGTTGCTGCAGCCACCGTTGGCCCTGCTGCCGGATCCGCGCAGCACCGACCCGCCCCCGGCGGAAGGAGAGGCCGCCGCCTTTGAACGCCTGACCTTGCGGGAAGACGATGGCACCGACCCGCTGCTGCTGCTGATCACCCCCGACCTACAGGTGGCCATGGCCCTGGAAGGGGAGCCCCAGCGCCGCCGCTTCGTGCTGCGCTTCGATCCCGCCACCCTTTCGGCCGCTCTGCAGCTGGTGGATCTGCGCCTGCAGGACACCGCTCCGCAAGCGGGGCTGCAATTGCGCAGCGCCCTGCAGCGACTGGGCCAGCTGCGCAGCGATGAAGACATGGCTCTGCGCTTCTGGCCGCGGCTGGGGGAACAGCTGGCCGCCATGGCACCGAGCGTCACGCTGCAGCCGCTGGTGCGCCCGGGTGCCAGCAACGACCATCACGCCGAACTCTCAAGCGAGCTGGCCTTGCTGGAAGCCCTCACCCATGAGGTGCGCACGCCGCTGGCCACGATCCGCACCCTGATCCGCTCCCTGCTGCGGCGCCGCGACCTGCCCGCCGTGGTGGAACAGCGGCTGCAACAGATCGACAGCGAATGCAGCGAGCAGATCGACCGCTTCGGTCTGATCTTTCATGCCGCCGAACTGCAGCGCCAACCACGCCAGCAGCAACAGCTCGCCCGCACCGATCTGGCGGCGCTGCTGCACCAGCTGGCCGGGCTGTGGCAGCGGCAACTGGAACGGCGGAACCTGACACTGCGACTGGAGGTGGCCGAAGCGATGCCGCCGGTGCTCAGCGATCCCAGCCGGCTGGAAACCATGCTCGGCGGCCTGATCGACCGCTTCAGCCGCAGCCTGCCGTCGGGCACCACCGTATGGGTGCGGCTGCAACCGGCGGGATCACGGCTGAAATTGCAGCTGAGCAGCGATGAGCCCGGCGGCGGCCGCGACCCTGATGGGGGAAAGAGCTGGGGGCGGGGCTCCACCGCCACCGTCGGGCCGGTGCTGCGCTGGGATCCGCTCACCGGCAGCCTGCAGCTGAGCCGTCAGGCCACCCAGGACCTCTTCCGCAGCCTGGGGGGCCGGTTGACGGAACGCTCCGGCAGCGGCCTGACCGTGTTCTTCCCCCTGGCCAACCAGGCGCCGGCCACCCCCTCACCGCGCGAACCCGCCTGACTTTGTTGACGGGTGTGAAGACCAGGCACCGAGAGGCGACCTGGCCGAAATGACAGTGCTAGTTTCCAGCCGAAATGGTCGGCGGATGGTTTCTGAGACCCCCTCAGAGCCCTGCAGACTCCCCTCCCCCCACAGCCATGACAGCAACGGCGCTGAGCGGTCAACTTCCCAAGTACATCGGCAGCACCGGCGGTCTGCTCAACTCGGCTGAAACTGAGGAGAAGTACGCCATCACCTGGACGAGCTCGAAATCCCAGCCCTTCGAGCTGCCCACCGGTGGCGCCGCCGAGATGAACGAAGGCGAAAACATCATGTATTTCGCCCGCAAGGAACAGTGCCTCGCCCTCGGCACTCAATTGCGCACCAAGTTCAAACCCAGGATCGAGGATTACAAGGTCTACCGCATCTTCCCCGGCGGCGATACTGAGTATCTGCACCCCAAAGATGGTGTGTTTCCCGAGAAGGTCAATGAAGGCCGTCCGATGGTGAACCACAACCCCCGCCGCATCGGCCAGAACCCCGATCCTTCTTCGGTCAAGTTTTCGGGTCGCAACACCTTCGACAGCTGAACTTTGCCCCTGCGGCAATTCCTCGCACAAGCAACACTTAGAAAGGCGGGGCCGGTGGCCCCGTTTTTTTTGCCCGGCCGTAGGCCCGATGCCCTTCCCCGATCGCGACGCCTTTCTTGCTCAGGCCAGCTCCGGCCACACCTTCCTCCCCCTGTGGGAGCGCTGGCCTGCCGACCTCGAAACACCTCTCACCACCTGGTTGAAGGTGGGCACCACCAGCAGCCACGGGGTGCTGCTGGAGTCGGTCGAGGGCGGCGAGCGGGTGGGGCGGTGGAGCTTCGTGGCCACCGATCCGCTCTGGACGCTCACGGTGCGTGGCGCCAGCGCCGAGCGCCTCTGGCGTGATGGGCGCCGCGAGCCGCTGGAAGGCAACCCCTTCGAGCTGTTACGCGACGGTCTGGCCGGCCTGCGCACCAGTCCGATCCCCGGCCTGCCGCCGGTGGGGCAGCTGTTCGGCTTCTGGGGCTACGAGCTGATTCGCTGGATTGAGCCCAGCGTGCCGGTGCATCCCTGTGATCCGCACGGCCCACCTGATGGCTGCTGGATGCTGGCCGACAACCTGCTGGTGTTCGATCAGGTCAAGCGACAGATCACGGCTGTGGCCTACGCCGACCTCAGCCAGGGGGCTGACCCCGAACAGGTCTATGCGGCAGCTGTGGAGCGCATTTCGGCATTGGAAGCCCGCATGCATGCCCCTCTGCCCAGCAGCGTCACGCCGCTGCGCTGGCAGCCTGAGCCCACCGGGACGCTCCCTACCACCAGCAACCGCAGCCGCGAGGATTTCGAATCCGCGGTACGAGCCTCCCGCGAACACATCGCCGCCGGCGACGTGTTCCAGCTGGTGCTCAGCCAGCGCCTGGAAACCCGCATGCACCGCGATCCGTTCGACATCTACCGAAGCCTGCGGATGGTGAACCCCTCCCCTTACATGGCCTTCTTCAACTTCGGCGGCTGGCACCTGATCGGCTCCAGCCCCGAGGTGATGGTGAAGGCCGAGCCGATGGCGACAGGGGTGAAGGCGTCGCTGCGGCCGATCGCCGGCACACGCCCCCGCGGCGCCGATGAACACGAAGACCAGCAGCTCGAACGCGACCTGCTGGCCGATCCCAAGGAGCGCGCCGAGCATGTGATGCTCGTGGACTTGGGTCGCAACGACCTCGGCCGGGTCTGTGCGCCCGGCAGCGTCAAGGTCACGGAGCTGATGGTGATCGAGCGGTATTCCCATGTGATGCACATCGTCAGCCAGGTGGAGGGGGTGCTGGCCGCCGGCAAGGACATCTGGGACCTGCTCAAGGCCTCTTTTCCCGCCGGCACCGTGAGTGGCGCGCCCAAGATCAGGGCGATGCAGCTGATTCATGCGCTCGAACCCGATGCCCGGGGCCCTTACTCCGGGGTCTATGGCGCCATGGACCTGAGCGGCGCACTCAACACCGCGATCACCATCCGCACGATGGTGGTGCTGCCCCACCCGGACGGGGGCTGGCGGGTGCAGGTGCAGGCGGGAGCCGGCCTGGTGGCAGATTCCCAGCCGGCCAGTGAATACGAGGAAACCTTGAACAAAGCGCGCGGCCTGCTCAAGGCGCTGGCCTGCCTCAGCGAGGAACGTCCATGAGCACCTCCCTGCTGACCAAGGGGTTTGAGGTGGAGCTGTTCACCGGCCGCGCTGATGGCCGGGTGGTGGGGGTGGCGGCCGAGGCCGCCGCGGCCCTCAGCGGCTTCGTGACCGAACCGGATCACCGCAACCTCGAATACATCACCGAGCCAGACGCCGATTACGCCCGCCAGCTCGCACTGCTGCTGGAGCCTCGCCGGCGGCTGCGGCACTGGCTGCAGGGCCGTGGCCTCACCCTGCTGCCAGGCAGCACCTTGAGCCTGGGAGACAGCCATCGTTTCGAGCGCTCCGACCCGGGCAACTCGTACCACGACTTCATCGCCTCGGCGTACGGCACCCGGGTGGTGACCGCGAGCGTGCACATCAACCTGGGCCTCAAGGCGATGGAGCCCCTGTTCGCCGCCTGCCGGCTGCTGCGCTGCGAGGCGGCGCTGCTGCTGGCCCTGAGTGCCAGCAGCCCCTTTCTCGACGGTGCCGCCACCGGTGCCCATTCACAGCGCTGGCTGCAGTTTCCGCTCACCCCCGCGCAGGTGCCCCTGTTTCTCGATCACGGGCACTACATCCGTTGGATGGAGGAGCAGCTGGCAGCGGGAACGATGCGCAACATCCGCCACCTCTGGACCTCCGTGCGGCCCAACGGCGACGACCGTCCCCACCGGCTCAACCGGGTGGAGATCCGGATCTGCGATCTGATCAGCGATCCCCGGCTGCTGCTGGCAGTCACCGCCTTCGCCGAGCTGCGCCTGAGTCAACTGCTCGACGACCCCAGCGCCCACGACCCCCTGCTCGCCAGCCGCCTGAGCCCCGACTCCCTGGCGGAGCTGGCCGATGCCAACGATCAGGCCGCCGCCCGCCAGAGCCTCGACAGCAACCTGCGCGACTGGCGCAGCGGCGAAACGATCACGGCACGGGCCTGGCTACGGCGGGAGATCGAGGCGATGGGGCCCCTGGCCGAACGCAGCGGCCTTGCCCCATGGTTGCTGCCGCTGGAAGCGGTGCTGCGGGACGGCAACCAGGCGATCCGCTGGTTGGCGCTGCACCGGCAGGGCGAATCGATCGAGGCGATCCTCAGCCGCGAGGTGGTCTGGATGGAGGAGCAGGAACGCACGTGGGATCCGGCACTGCTCAACACAGAAGCCCTGCATCCTTTGGGATGATCATGGGTGCGTCCTCTGCTGGCTCCGTCCTCATGCGGCAGTCCCTGTCCGCCCCTGCACCCATGCGCGAAGACGGCGCCATGGAGGCCGGCCTGGCGCAGCCTGCCCCGCGGGTGACCCGGCTGCTCGGTGAGCGGCTGGAGCTGGTGGAAGACCTCTGGAAAACCGTGCTGCGCAGCGAATGCCCGCCGGAGCAAGCCGAGCGGCTGCTGCGCATGAAGGATCTCAGTGATCCCGCCAACGCCCTCACCGCCAGCGCCACCAGCTCCGCGATCGTGCAGCTGATCCGGGACATGGACCTGGCGGAGGCGATCGCCGCGGCCCGTGCCTTCTCCCTGTATTTCCAGCTGGTCAACATCCTTGAGCAGCACATCGAGGAAGACAGCTACCTGGCCAGCCTCCAGGAGGGCACACCCACCCCCAACCCCGATCCGTTCGCGCCGCCGCTCGCCAGCCAGACCGATCCGGCCACCTTCCGCGAGCTGTTCTCCCGCCTGCGGGGGCTGAACGTTCCCCCCGCCCAGCTGGAAAATCTGCTGCGCGAGCTGGACATCCGCCTGGTGTTCACCGCCCACCCCACCGAAATTGTGCGCCACACGGTGCGGCACAAG
>CALFOF010000301.1 GCA_937919075.1 uncultured Cyanobium sp.
GAATTCCCCGGGGTGGGGCGGATTGTGCATCTGCATCAGTGGTAGTCCTCGAAGTCAAGATCGAACACTTGACCATCGCGGAAGACAAACGTGAGCCGCCAGTTGCCGGTCACCCAGATCTTCGATCTGGGTCGCGGAGTGCAAAGCAGCCAGTAGCGGCTGGCCTTGTAGAGCACCTCAGCGCTTATGTACAACCAGTACAGAATCAAGGTCATTGCCAAAGGGCCTCCCCTCGCAATGGGCCGTCTGGCCGTTGTGATCGGCTTCACGACAGCCATCTGCTCCAGCAGCCCCAGCGCCAGGCTCAATTCGCTCACCGTCACGGCCATGTCGTACCAGCTGGCAGCGCCTGCATCGCTCCAATGCAGGATCGGGCCAAAGGCTCCGGGCTGGCTGCTCGCCCGCTCGATCCCAGGCTTGTCGCGGTGCAAACAACGCCCGCTGGGGCCCAGAACGTGCTCCACCGCTCCCTCTCCCGCGGCCTTGCTGGCGCCGTAAATCCACAGTGGATCGCGCGCCTGCTCGGGGCGGTAGGGATGGCCCTGGGTGCCGTTGAACACGAAATCGGTGCTCACCTGCAGCAGCCGTCCGCCCGTTTCCGCCAGGGCCTCGGCGAAGGCATAGAGGCCGGTCACCGCATAGCGCGCGCGCCGCCGAGCGGGCTTCTCCTCGATGCTCAGCACCCGCCCATCGGCGGCGAATTCCACCACCACATAGCGCTCCGGCCGCTGCCGTTGCTCACCGCCAGAAAGTCGGCGCCGATCAGAAACGCCTGGGCCAGGCCGTCGGGGCTGGGCTGCACGGCGTACTGGATCGTCATGCCCCAAGCGCTGCCATCGCCGAGCAGCCGTTCAAACGACGGTTGATCCATCGGCGTGGTGATGATCAGCACCTCGCGAATTCCCGCCAGCATCAGCGTGCTCAGCGGGTCATCGATCATCGGTGTCAACCACCAGCAGCAGCTGTTTGCTGACCGCCTGGGTGATCGGGTGCAGCCGCGTGGGGCTGTCTCCAGCTCAGAGGCGGTGCGCACCAGCGGTCCGATCCCAACTCCTACTGACTCAACAGCACCAAAACCGCAAGGATGCGAGCTTTGCATAGCCCAAAAGCGCGGTTGAGGCTGCGTAGAACTACTGGCCGGCGCGGGCGTTCTTCTGCCCTGTTCTGCTGGGCTGCGGTGTGTGCGGGTGCTCTCGCTGCCGGGAGATGCGGGCTGGCGGTGGCACTGGGGCTGGTTCCGGCGGGATCGTCTGATGGCTGCGAGGGGCCTTGCCCCCCCCTGTGTTCGGAACGCTTCAAAACCGGTGCCCGATGCCGGGAGCGTCCGGCTGTGCAGGCGTGAATCAGCTGTGGGCGGCCAGCCAGGCGGTGAGGTCGGCTGCTAGCCCAGCCGTTGATCCAGCTGGAAGGGCTCCTGGTGCACCAGCACCACCTGCGCCATGGCCGGGTGAAGGGGATTGAGCAGCAGGTTGCGAGCCTGGGGAACCACCACCGAGGGCAGCACCAGGCCCAGCTGCTGCCCGGTCTGCAGCCAATTTCCACCGAAAGCGGCGCTGGCCTGGCCATGCGGGATCGCGTTCCATCCCTCCGGCAGAGCGATGGGATCAAGCGTGGCGTTCAGCCCTGGTCCAGCGGGCACGTCGTAACCACTTAGCACCAGAGGGGCGCTGAGCACACCGTTGAGGTGCACCAGCACCTCCAGCACGGTGATTTCGGGCGTCATCCCCAAATACACCGCCCGCTGCCCGGGCTGGTTCCAGCGCTGCCCATCGCGGGCTGCTCCCTGGCCTGTGAGATCACCGGCGTAACGGGCCTTGCTCAGCCGCCAGGCTCGCACCACACCCTCGCTCACGCCGGTGCGCCCTGCTCCAGAGCCTGCAGCAGCCGCCGCACCTGGCCCGCGCCGATCGCCGTGCGGCAATGCTGCAGTGGAGTGATCTGGCGGAGCAGCGGATGGGGTGCCTTGAGCCAGGCCTCGGTGCTGGCTGGCTGCTCAAATACTCCATAAGCCATGCTGATCACCTCCACCAACCGATCCAGCCGTTCAGAAGCCACCAGATCGAGTGCCACCTGCTCGCGGGTTCGGCGCGCCATCGTGGCCTCCGAGAGCGCCAGCAGTGGCTCCAGCTCCACCGGCTTGAGGTGCAGGTGCTGACGCAGGGCTGCCAGCCAGCTGCTGCTCCAACCTCGCTCAATCGCAGCCATGCGCTGTTGCTCGTCCAGAGCGCCGAGCTCAGCAGCGCGTTGCCAAAAAGATTGCGCCAGGTCAGCGGCGTGGGCCGCTTCAGGCGCGGGGACAGGGATCGCAAGAGCCATGGAGAAGCGCTCCCATTGGTTTCACATGAAGCTATTCTACCCTCATTTGACAGGATCCCCCGGCCACGCCGCATTCCAAGGGCCCTGGGTGCCCGGTGTCACCGTTGATCGGTCGTGGCTCTGGCTCAAGCCAAGGCAAGCCTGTCGAGGCCTTGAAACCGCTCGAAATCACGATCGAAACTCACCAGCCGCCAGCCATTGGCGATCGCCAGGGGCCGCCAGATAGGCATCGGTGCAGAGTCCGGCCGGCAGTGCGCCGGCGCAGTCAGGCTGACATCAGGTTGATGGCAAAAGGCTTCCAGCACTAAGACCCAGTTCTCTCGTCTGATCGATGCAGCCCATGCGGGCGAAACGATCGTGGTGGCCAAGGGCGGCAAGCCCTGGGCACGACTGGTGCCGCTTGAACCACCCCATGCACGCCGCGTTCCAGGCGTCCTGGCGGGCCGACTCAATCTGCCGCCTCTAGAAGTGCTGCTTGAGGATCTTCCCGAATTGCTGGCAGCCCAAGGGTTTCAGCTGCTGCCGATCACGCTCCTGCATGGCTTGCGTGCCGGAGGTTCTCACCCAGGCCGAACTGAGCGGTCTCACCCTGGTGAGCCTTGTTCCTGCGTTGCAGGCTTTTCCCTGCTGCTTGCTCTGGTAGCGCCATCAGCCCTCCCTCGCTCCCACCACGTTGAAGCCCTTCAGGCGCAGGACCGCTTCCTTGCGGGCTTCCTCCTTGTCGTGCGTGACCATGTCGCGGTCGTGGCCCCAATCCCGCAGCGAATCGAGGTTGCCCATTTAGAGGCCGCTATGCACCTCGATCAGTTCCACCTGGTTCTTGCCGGGGTTGTAGAGGTGGTAGCGGCAACCGAAGAGACTTAGGTGCTCTGGTTTTCGCTGACGAGTTCGTGACGGCCGTCTTTTTCCACCAGAGCCGAGCCCTGCGCCACGATCCAGTGCCCCTCCTTCTCGAGCAGGCCGATGGGCAATCAGCAAGATCACCCACACTTCCTTGGCAATGAATCAACAACCAAGGCCACTAATAGCAAATTTCATCAAGCAG
>CALFOF010000302.1 GCA_937919075.1 uncultured Cyanobium sp.
TGTGGCCAAAGAGCGTGATGAACTCGTTATGATTGGTGCGAATCCCCCCCCCCCACAGAGTGCGGCTGCCTCAGAACACGATCATCTGGTCGCTGATGGCCGTGTCAATTCGCCACCAGCTCGGATGACGTGCCGATTCGCACCATGTTGGTCTGCCGGTAGCGATCGGCATCGATTTCGATTTGCACCCGCATTCAATCGGTGTCGAAACAGCTGCCTTCGCGGCTGATCCGTCGCGCCGTCTCTTCCCAGAAGCCGCCATCAAGCGAGGGCAAACAGGTCCTTCATTTTATTCAGCGTGCATGGCGAATCGGCGTCAACAGGTTCCGTGGGCTGCTGTTTTGTACTCCCTTCCTGCTGTCTGGTCGCCTCGGGGAGCTTTCGATGGCAGCATCTACACCACCCCGAGAACAGCGGCCATGGTCGTCGCCGGAGATCCATCCAGCAGTCCCGTTCCGGGTGGCGCACCGATCACTGAGGAGGAGGCTCTCGACCGCCTGCGGCAAACGGACGACCAGTCACTGCAGTATTACGCCGCCTGGTGGCTCGGCAAGATGCGCAGCCGGCACCCTGATACCCTTCCCTTACTCTGTCGCGCCTTGGGCCAGCGACTGCCCCGTCGAGAGGCAGCAGGAGTGGAGCACAACGCCGTAGCCCGCAATGCGGCCCGCGCCCTCGGCAAACTGGGCCAGGCCGAGGCAGTCCCGGCCTTGCTTGAGTCCCTCGAAGACGATGACGACGGCCTGCGCGAAGCCGCGGCCCGAGCCCTTGGGGACCTTGGCGCCGCCTCAGCCATTGCACCTCTCTGCAGGAGATTGGCCAGCGGGCTCGCTGGTGCTGGAGCCGTCAGAACTGACAGCAGCCGCCTGATTGAACCCTGTGAGGCCTTCCTGGAAGCCCTCGGGGAGATCGGCCAAGCCCATCCGGACGTGGTGGCGGTGATCAGGCCCTTCATTGGCCATGAGCGCCCCTTGATCCGAAGTGCCGCTTGCAGGGCCCTGCTCCAATTGACCAGCGATCCCCGCTGGGGCGAGCAACTGGTGCAACTGCTTGAGCACCCGCAATTGCAGGTGCGTCGCGCGGCGTTGATGGATCTTGGCGCTTCCGGCTGGCGGCCCGCGCTGGAGCCGATCCGCCGCACCCTGGCCGAGAACAGCCTCAAGCTGATCGCCTTGCGCGGCCTGGCGGAACAGCTGGAGCCGCCCAGCGTTCCAGGCGCCGTTGATGGCGCTGCACGTGCCGCCGATTCCCCCCACCCTGATCCCGCCACCACCGCTGTGCTGGCGGTGATGGACGACCTGCTCTGACCATGCCATCTGCTGATCCGAGCGCTCTGATTCGCAACCTGCAGCAGGCCGACAGCCCCGTCGGGCTGCTGCAGGCCACCCGCGCCCTGGCAGCGGCGTGCCATCCGGAGGCCGCTGGCCACCTGGTGGAGGTGCTGGGGTTCAACAATCCCGGGGCAGCGGTGGCGGCGGTGGAGGGATTGGTTGCCCTCGGCACCGCTGCCGTGGAGCCCCTGCTGACCAACATCGACGGCTACAACTACGGCGCCAGGGCCTGGGCCGTACGCGCCCTCTCCGGCATCGGCGATCCCCGCGGCCTGGAGGTGCTGCTGGAGGCCCTCGCCGAAGACATCGGGCCGAGCGTGCGGCGCGCAGCGGCCCGCGGGCTCGGTCAGCTGCGCCTGGAGGGTCTGCCGCAGGAGCAGCGCGCCGCCATCTGGCAGCGCTCTCTCGCTGGGCTGCTGGCTGGTGCCGCCGATCCGGAATGGGTGGTGCGCTACGCCGTGGTGGTGGGTCTGGAGCAGTTGCTGCCGCACACTCTTCCGGCTGAACAGCGCGCCCGGGGGCTGGCGCAGCTGGAAGGCCTGGCCGCGCCGGCTTCGGAAGACACCTTGGTGGTGCGTCTGCGCGCCAGGCTGGCGCTCGACAATCTCTCTGGCTGATGGCGATGGCTCCCACCCGTGTCCTGTTTGTCTGCCTCGGCAATATCTGCCGCTCCCCGGCGGCGGAAGGGGTGTTCCTGAGTCAGCTGCAGCAGGCCGGGCTCGCGCACGCTTTCGAGGTGGATTCCGCCGGCACGGGTGGTTGGCATGTGGGCCATCCCGCCGATGCGCGCATGCGCGCCGCTGCTGAACGGCGGGGCATCCTGCTGACCAGCCGTGCCCGCCAGCTCGAACGGGAAGACCTGGACCGGTTCGACCACATCCTCACAATGGATGAGGACAACCTGGCCGCCGTGCGGGCCCTGGCCGGCAGCGGCAACAGGGCCACGGTGACCCCACTCACCAGCTACTGCCGCCGCCACGGCGCCAGCCACGTGCCCGATCCCTATTACGGCGGCAGCCAGGGGTTCGAGCAGGTGCTCGACCTTCTCGATGACGCCTGCGCCGGACTGCTGGCGCAGCTGGAAGCCACAGCCGGCGAAGCGGAAACTGCTGATGGCCGCGGCCCTGCCGGTGGATCAGAGAACGGCGGTGGCGCGGCCTAGGCCGGATCCGGCCAGGCCTCCTCCGGCACCCGCTCGCGAAACAATTCCGTCAGACGATCAATCACCGCTTCGATCGCCATGCCGTCGGTGATCACCTCCACCGCATCCTCGGCCTGCAGCAGGGGCGCCACGGCGCGGGTGGAATCGAGCCGGTCACGTTCGGTGATCTGGGCCTCCAGCTCGGCGCCTGCCGGCACAGCGAAGCCCCGCTCGGCCAGATCGAGCGCCCGGCGGCGCGCCCGCTCCGCCACGGTGGCCGTGAGAAACACCTTCAGCTCGGCGTCCGGGAACACGGCTGTGCCGATGTCGCGGCCTTCAGCCACCAGGCCGCCGCGCTCCCCCATGCCCTGCTGCTGGCGGGTGAGCGCCTCACGCACGCAGGCATGGGCCGCCACCACGGACACCTGGGCGGTCACGTCCGGGCTACGAATCGCGGTGGTGACATCGGTGCCGTTGATCGTGACGGACGGTTCGCCACCGGGGCCGTTGTCGAGGCGAAGCTCCAGGGCCTCGAGCAGGGGGGCCACAGCCGCCGGATCGGCCGGATCGGCCCCCTGGCGCTGCACCCACCAGGTGACGGCCCGGTACATGGCGCCAGTGTCGAGATAGATCAGCCCCAGCCGCCAGGCGAAGGCACGGGTCACCGTGCTCTTGCCGGCACCGGCGGGGCCATCGATGGCGACGATCGGGGGTCGGGTCATCAGCACGGTGTGATCGATCAGGCGGCTGGGCCCGCAACGGACGGCCACGGCCAGCAAAGCCATTCCGTGCAGCTGCGTCACCGGCGCCAGGGTCTGGGGGACCACCAGCTCGGCGTACTCCACCGCAAGGGCGGCGGCCTCGAGACCTTGGCACACCGCCTGCTGCACCACAGCGGCGCTGCGTTCCCCTGCGGCCACCAAGGCCCGGCCGACCTCAAGCGCCCGTGGCAGGCCCGCAGCCTGCAGGCGTTGGGAAGGGGACAGATAACGGTTGCGGGAGCTGCCGGCCACACCATCGGCTTCGCGCCAGGTGGGGCAGCCGCGGATCTGCAGCGGCAGCGCGAGATCAGCCACCACCCGGCGCAGCACCACCAGCTGTTGCCAGTCCTTTTCGCCGAGCCAGAGCTGCTCCGGGCGGATCAGGCCCAGCAGGCGGCACACCACCGTGGCCACCCCTTCGAAATGGCCCGGACGATGCCGGGCGCAGAGGCCGCCCAGCAACGACGGCGGCGGGCATACGCGGGTGAGGCCCGCGTCACCGGCAGGAAAGAGCTCTGCGGCCGTGGGCACGAACAAGGCCGCGGCTCCGGCGGCCTCCGCCAAGGCGCGATCGGCATCGAGCGTGCGGGGGTACGACTGGAAGTCCTCCCCTGGGCCGAACTGGAGCGGGTTGACGAACAGGCTCACCAGCACGCGTGGTCTCCGCCGGCTGCCATCCGGCGCCACCACCGGCCGGCCAGCCCGCTCAATCAAGCTGAGATGGCCGGGATGGAGCGCCCCCATGGTGGGCACGAAATGCAGGGGCATGTCCCGGGTGGGGGAGCCGCCGCACCAACGCTGCAGCTCCCGACGTGTTCTCAGCAGGCGCACCGGCTCCACAAGCGAAAGGCCCCAACCGAGAGATTCTCGGATGGGACCTGGGGACCCTTCGGAAGGGGGTTGAGGAGGAAGAGCTACCGCAGACGGAGCTCTACCGCAGAACTTCCAGGCGGACAGGGGCAAGACCGCTGGCCACAAGACCCAGGTGCTGGGCCGCTCCATGGGCGAGGTCGATGACACGGTTGCCGATGAAGGGGCCGCGGTCATTGATGCGCACCACGGCCGTGCGGCCGTTGGAGAGGTTGGTGACCCGCACTTTGGTGCCGAAGGGGAGGGTGCGGTGGGCGGCGGTCATCGTGCCGGGCCGGAACACCTCGCCGTTGGCGGTGCGGTTGCCGAAAAAGCCGGGGCCGTACCAGCTGGCCTTGCCGCTGCTCACGTTGACGACGCGCGGGGCGCGGGGAGCTGGGGCGACAGGGGCGGGAACAACCGGGCGCACTTCGGGTTCGGGAGCGACTTC
>CALFOF010000303.1 GCA_937919075.1 uncultured Cyanobium sp.
CTCGGATGAGGCCTTGGTGATCTTGTGTCCATGCGGCGTTTCCGTTTCCTGCGTCGACCCCAGTGGCTGGTGACGCTGATCGTTGCGATCGCCCTGGCCCTGCAGATCCTGGTGTCGGCTCAGGCGGCCCCCCTGCCGACGACGCCAGCCATCGCTTCAGCCCGTTCCGCCTCGCTGATTCCGATTCAGCAACAACCCTTCTATGGAGAGTTGGAGCGCACCGCCGGCGACTGGTCTGATGTCGTGCTGGATCAGGTGGTGGGCAATAGTCCGCGGGAGACGTTGCTCAACTTCTATGCCGTGATGGCGGAGGTGGGGCAGCGTGCTGAGCGTCTCGCTCAACCGCGCTCAGGCCAGGAGGGCAGCCGCGCTGCCAAGGAGCGCCGAGAAAAGATTGAGGATGCCGATCGGTTGTTTCATCTGGCCGTAGAGGCGCTGGATGCGTCTGCGTTTCCAGAGAGCGTTCGGGTGGATCGGGCTGAAGAGGCCGCCATCAAGTTGAAGCACGTTCTGGATTACGTCTTCACCCATAGCCGTCAGCCGATCGCGATTCCTGATGAAGCAGACATGAAGATGCTTCAGGAGAGCCGCACGAATCAATCCGACTCCTGGAGCATTCCTGGAACATCGATCACGTTGACATCTCCTAGCGACTCTGAACTTGGTAGTGATCACTATCGATTTTCCCCGGCCACGGTTGTGGCGGTGGGTGAGATGTATCGGGAGATTCGCGATTACCCCGTGATTCCTCAGCCCTTCGCGACCCCTGAATTCTTAAATAACTTCATCTTCACGCCAGGGTATCTGGTGCCACCTGATTGGTATCTCTCGCTTCCGCATTCGCTGCGCCATGTTTTGGGGTATCGAATTGGTCATCAGACCCTTCTGCAGGTTGTCAGCTCGCTGATCGCCTGCGCGTTGTTTGTGGCAGTGCTGGGCTGGTTGATCGGCTTGCTGGTGGATAGCTATCGCGATCGGCCTCGCCGCGAACAGGAGGGCCGATCATGGCAGCTCGATGTTTTGGCCTGGCAGCGCGTACTCATCTTGCTGCCGCTGCTGCCGTTGACACGGCTGGTGAAGACATTCGTGGATGATGTGGTGAATCTAACTGGTGCGCCGCTGGTCTATTTCACCTATATCTTCTTTGTGATTTGGCATGTGTCGGCAGGATTCTTCGCGATTTATTTTGCCGAAGCTGTCGGCCGCAGCAGTGCTGAATTGTTGTTGCGTCTGCGGGGTGGCGGTTCCAGTCTTCAGTTGCAGCGCATCACCAATCTCGTGATGCCCATCACGCGCGCCATCGGTGCCCTGGCCTCCATCGCATTGCTCTATCGGCTACTGATTGTGCTGGGATTACCTGCAAATACGGTGCTGGCTTTCTCGGCTGTTCCAGGCCTGGCTATTGGTCTTGGAGCTTCCAAGTTGCTGGGCAATCTCTTTGCCGGTCTATCGATCCAGACCGACCGACCGCTGCGGGTCGGTGAGTTCTGTCGGGTGGGAGACAATCTGGGCTACATCACCAAGATCGGCCTGCGCTCCCTGGAGCTCCAGACCCTTGAAAGCCGGATCACCGTTCCCAATTCCGTGGCCGAAGAGGCCACGATTGAGAACTATTCACGTCGTGGTATTCGCGGTGATCAACCGCCTATCCAGGCACTTGAGCTGCGCTTGCAGCTGGATGGTCCCTTTTCACCGTTCCAGTTGGAGGAATTGCTGCGACAGAGTCGACGCTTCCTGGCCGGGATGGCCGAGTTGATCGATCCCTTGGTCACCTTGGAGCGCCGGCCGGAAGACTCAGCCCGCGGACTGATCGTGTTCGCGATGGTGGAACTGCATGGCTGGCAGGCCTATCTCAGCCTGAGGGAACAGCTGTTGGTGCATCTCGAGGAGTTGGTGGAGCGCGCCCAGTTTTCTGAAATCGCTTTGGCCATTGCCTATGGCACTACCCCTGAGCAGCTGCGCCAGATCCCAGCCCTGATGCAGCAGGTTGTGGAAGCTGACCCCACGCTCACCTTTCACTCCTGCCGGCTGGAGCGCATTGCGGCTTTCAGTTACGACCATGTGATCGAGTTCAGCTCCAACCAGATCAACCACGAGGCTTTTGAAGACAGCCTCCATGATTTGAATCGGCGCATCATTGACGTTCTTGCCATGGAGGGCATCGAGATCCCCTTCCCCACCCAGACCCTGATGCTCAATTCCTCCGATGCAGCGCACGCCTGAACCCGAATTGATGGAGGGCCAAGAGCAGGCTTTCGCCTACGCCGCTGCCGATTTCAGCGTTGGGGATCAGGCTTTGGTGGATCGCTTGGTGCAGCTGTTCCCCGCTGGCCTGGGCA
>CALFOF010000304.1 GCA_937919075.1 uncultured Cyanobium sp.
GGGCGCCCGCCAGCTCCGTCAGCACGCGCCGATGGCGCTGCTCCTGGCTGGCATGGGTGTCGTAGCCGCCCTGCGCCATCTGAATCACGGCTGGCGCCGCCCCGGAACCGATCAGCCGCAACGCCAGAGCCACCTGCTGACCAAGCTCCCCCCGCGGCACCGCCACCCCACCGGGCAAGGGTCGCAGGGCCTTGCGCAGGCGGATCAACACCCTGCGGCCGTCCGCTTCCAGTTCCAGCATGTGGCGCAACAGGGTGTGGCGGCCGGCCAGGGCCGGGTTCAGCCGCGTCGAGAGCCCTCCGTTCCGGAGGGCAGGCGCCATCTGCAGAGCCAGGGCCTGGCCTCCCTCCGCTTGCATGCCACGGGACGCTTGGGCGTGCCGATCGGGGGGCAGACGCTCATCGCAGCAGCCAGAACTCAGATGGGACGTGGCAGCGGAGGCCATCCCTTGGTCAGTACTTTCCACAGGAATTCGCACTTGTCGCCTCTGGACCACTGCCTCTGGACCACGGCCTTGCCGGAGGCTCCGCGTCAGCTGCGCACCCAGTCGGTCACACCGCCCGGTCGGTCGATCAGGGCGATCCCTTCGGCGGCCAGTTCGGCCCGGATGCGGTCGGCGCTGGCGAAATCCCGGGCGGCCTTGGCGGTCCGCCGCGCTTCGATCCGTTCCTGAATCGCTTCCCCATCCGCTGGGGTAGCCGCCGGCTGCGTGGCCTTCTCCGCTTCCAGCCCCAGCACGCCGGCCAGCTCCCGCAGCAGCCGCCAACGCGGCACGAGCTCGGCAGCTTCTGCGGCGGCGCCCGCTTCCCGCTCACCCCGCTCCAGCCGGTTGGCCAGGGCCCGCAGCGGCCGGGCCAGCTCGAACAGCACCGCCACGGCCGCCGAGCTGTTGAAGTCGTCGTCCATGGCGGCGGCGAAGCGCCCGCGGACCTCGGCCAGCGCCTCGCTGCGCTCCAGGCTGGCGGTCGCCGGCTCGGCCCCCCAGCCCAGGGCGGCCCCGTGGCGCTCCCCCAGGCCCAGGGCGCCATCGAGGCCCTTCCAGCCGGTGGCGGCGGCCGCCAGTGCCTCGGCGGTGAAATCCAGCGGCTTGCGGTAGTGGGCCTGCAGCACGAACAACCGCAGCGTCATCGGGCTGACACCGCTCTCCAGCAGCGCCCGGATCGTGGTGAAGTTGCCCAGGGATTTGGACATCTTCACGCCACCCACATTCACCATGCCGTTGTGCAGCCAGTAGCGCGCCAGGGGCTGGCCGCTGGCCGCCTCCGACTGGGCGATCTCGTTCTCGTGGTGGGGAAAGATCAGGTCGGCGCCGCCCAAGTGGATGTCGATCGTGGTGCCCAGTTCCTGGCGCACCATCGCCGAGCATTCGATGTGCCAGCCGGGACGCCCCGGACCCCAGGGGGAGGGGAAACTGGGCTCCTCCGGTTTGGCCCCTTTCCAGAGGGCGAAGTCGAAGGGGTGCCGCTTGCGGGCCTCTTCCGCCTCACCCATGCGGCCGCTGGCCCCCTCCTGCTGTTCCTCGAGGCTGCGGCCGCTGAGCTTGCCGTAATCGGCTTTTTTCAGCACGGAGAAATACACATCACCATCGGCGGAATAGGCCGCGCCGCTGGCTTCGAGCTCGGCGATCATCTGGCGAATGCCGTCGAGGCAACGGGTGGCCCGCGGCAGGCGATCGGGCGGCAGGATCCCCAGGGCGGCCATGTCCGCCTGGAATTCGCGGATGTTGCGCTCGCTCACCGCTTCCATCGAGCTGCCTTCGTCGGCGGCGCGGGCCAGGATCTTGTCGTCGATGTCGGTCACGTTCTGCACGAAGGTGACCGCATATCCCTGCCACTGCAGATACCGGCGCAGCACGTCCCAGGCGATGTAGCTGCGGGCATGGCCCAGGTGGCAGAGGTCGTACACCGTGACCCCACAGCAGTAGATCGACACCTGGCCGGGCACCAGGGGCTCGAAGACCTCAAGGCGGCGGGTGAGGGTGTTGGTGAGCCTGAGGGTCAAGGGGCGCAAAGGTGTCCGTCCCGGCACCGTAGGCGTGACCTTTGCTGCTACGTAAGATCCGACCCCGTTGAAGGCGCCTGCGTATGCACAAAGCCTTCACCAACCTCTGAGCAGGTCAACTGGTTTCGAACATCGACACC
>CALFOF010000305.1 GCA_937919075.1 uncultured Cyanobium sp.
CGGAACCCATGGGCGCTGATGCCATCGGCGGTTTTGCCATCGGGAGGGAAGCCTCGGGAGCGGTGCCATCGAGCGATGGCCTGCGGCGGGTGATCCCGGCCATGCCCAGGGTGCTGCCATGTTCCCAGCCCACACCCGTCCCGCGCCAGTGGGCCTCGTTCCTAGGGTCGAGCTCGTTTGCGATGGCGTGCGTGGCCCGTGCCCTTCAGGTGGGTGATCCGATCCCCTTGATCGCCCTGACCGACCAGGACGGAGTGGAGCGCCGCAGCGATCAGCTCGGCGGCCAGCCACTGGTGCTGTTCTTTTATCCCAAGGACGACACGCCGGGCTGCACCGCCGAAGCCTGCGCCTTCCGCGACAGCGAGGCCGATCTGGCCGCCCTCGGAGCCGTGGTGTGGGGCGTCAGCGGTGACGACGCCGGCAGCCACAGCCGCTTCGCTGCTCGCCACCGGCTTGCCTATCCCCTGCTGGTCGATCAGGGCAACGCCCTGCGTCAGGCCTTCGGTGTGCCCGGTGCCTTGCTCAACCTTCTGCCCGGGCGTGTCACCTACGTGATCGACGGCGAGGGGGTGGTGCGGCACAGCTTCAACAACCTGCTCGATGGCGCTGCCCATGCCCGTGAGGCCCTCACGGCGCTGCGGCGGCTGACGGTGGCCTGAGTGGCTCCCCCTCCCCCTGTGCAGGCCGTGCAGCCGGAGCTGGTCGACCCATGAGCCGCTGGCAGCAACAGGGCCCGCTCTGGTGTCTTGCTCCGCCCACCGTTGAACCCTTTCCAGGTGGCGCGCAGATTCCACCCATCGGCGTGGTGGAGTTCATTGGCGGCACGGTGCTGGCTGCCACTCCCCAGCTCAGCTACCGGCGCCTGCTGGAGGCGCTGGCGCTGCGGGGCCTGCTGGTGCATGCCTGGAGCTATGTGCCCGGCTTCGATCACCAGGCGCAGGCCACCGAGGCCTGGCGCTGCTTCCGGGCGGCCCGCAACACGGCTGGTGCTGCCGCCCTGTTGCCGGTGCTGCGGCTTGGCCACAGCCTGGGCTGCAAGTTGCACGTGTTGGCGCCCGATGGTGGCCGCGGTTGCCGCGGCCTGGCGGCGATGAGCTTCAACAATTTCTCCGCCGATCGCTCCATCCCCCTGCTGGCCGACCTCGCCCCCCGCCTGGGTCTGCGCACGGAGTTCAGCCCTTCGCCGGAGGAAACCCTGCGGCTGGTGGGCCTGCATTACCGCCAGCCGCGCAACCTGCTGATCCGCTTCGGCACCGATGCGCTCGACCAGAGCCGGCGGCTGATCGGCGTGTTACAGCAACGGCCGGATGACGCCTCCACCCTGCTGGAGCGGCCCGGCGATCACCTCACCCCCGCCAGCGCCGGCCTGCGTCAGAACCTGCTGGGAGCCTGGGCCGATGATCCGGCGCGGCAGAGGCAGATCGATCGCCTGGCCGATCAGCTCAGCGGCTGGTGGCTGGGGCCGGCCAGCCAGGACGCTAGCAACTGAGCGCGCACGCGCAGCCGGTTGAACCAGGCCGGGCAACCCGTTGGCCGGCTCAGACTCTCAGGGCATCCAGCATCTGGCCGTCAGACTCGCAGGGCATCCAGCACGGAGCGGTCTTCCAGGGTGCTGGTGTCGCCGCTCACCTCTTCACCTGCCGCCAGGGCGCGCAGGATGCGGCGCATGATCTTGCCGCTGCGGGTCTTGGGCAGGGCATCGGTGAAGCGGATCTCATCGGGGCGGGCGATCGGGCCGATCTCGGCGCCCACGTGTCGCTTCAGGGTGGCGATCAGGGCGTCGTCGCCGCTGGTGCCCGCATCAAGGGTCACGAAGGCCACGATTCCTTCGCCCTTGAGGTCGTCGGGCCGGCCCACCACGGCGGCTTCGGCTACGGCCGGATGGCTCACCAGGGCAGATTCGATTTCCATCGTGCCCAGCCGGTGGCCTGACACGTTGATCACGTCATCGACCCGGCCCATCACCCAGAAATAGCCATCGGCATCGCGGCGGGCGCCGTCACCGGCGAAGTAGATCCAGCTGCCATCGGCTGGCCGGATCGCTTCCCAATAGGTATGGCGGAAGCGCTCTGGATCGCCGTGGATGGTGCGCAGCATTCCCGGCCAGGGGCGCCGTACCGCCAGGTAGCCGCCCTCATCCACGCCGGCGCTGTTGCCGTCGATGTCCACCACATCGGCCACGATGCCGGGCAGCGGCAAGGTGGCAGAGCCCGGCTTGGTGGGCGTGGCACCCGGCAGGGGGCTGATCATCACGCCGCCTGTTTCGGTCTGCCACCAGGTGTCCACCACCGGGCAGCGGCCGGCGCCGATCACCTCCCGATACCACATCCAGGCTTCCGGGTTGATCGGTTCGCCCACGGTGCCGAGGATGCGCAGGGAGCTCATGTCGTGCTGGTCGGGAACCTCGCGCCCGTTCTTCATGAAGGCCCGGATCGCGGTGGGCGCCGTGTAGAAGATCGTGACGCGGTGCTTCTGGATCACCTCCCAGAAGGCGCCGGGCTTGCTGGGCCGCGGTGCGCCCTCGTACATCACCGTGGTGGCACCGGCCGAGAGCGGCCCATACACGATGTAGCTGTGGCCCGTGATCCAGCCCACATCGGCGGTGCACCAATGGATGTCGTCCTCGCGGAGGTCGAACATCCACTGGAAGGTGATCTGGGCCCAGAGGTTGTAACCGGCTGTGGTGTGCACGATGCCTTTCGGCTTGCCGGTGGAGCCTGAGGTGTAGAGGACAAACAGGCGGTCTTCGCTGGCCATCGGCTCGGCGCTGTGCTCGGCGCTGGCCGTCTCCACCAGGTCGTGCCACCAGTGGTCGCGGCCGGCGGCCATGGCCGTGGGGGTGCCGGTGCGCTTCACCACCAGCACGTGCTCCACGCTGGGGCAGCCTTCGGCGAGGGCCTGGTCGACTGCCGGCTTGAGCGGCACCGGCTTGTCCTTGCGGAAGCCGCCATCGGCGGTGATCACCGCTTTGGCCTGGCCATCGATCAGGCGGTCACGCAGCGCTTCGGCAGAGAAGCCGCCGAACACCACCGAATGGGGCGCGCCGATGCGGGCGCAGGCCAGCATGGCAATGGCCGCTTCCGGCACCATCGGCATGTAAAGCGCCACCAGATCGCCCTTGCCGATGCCGAGGGCCAGCAGGGCATTGGCGGCCTTGCAAACTTCGGTGTGCAGTTCGCTGTAGGTGAAGCGGCGCACATCGCCGGGTTCTCCCTCCCAGATCAGGGCCGTTTTGTGGGCGCGGGGCCCGCCGAGATGACGATCGAGGCAGTTGTAGGCCACGTTCGTGCGGCCCCCTTCAAACCAGCGGGCGAAGGGCGGGTCGCTCCAGTCGAGAACGCTCTCGAAGGGCTGGAACCAGTGCAGGGCGCCCCGGGCCTGCTCTGCCCAGAAGGCGTCCGGGTCGGTGTCCGCTGCCGCCGCCAGCTGCCGGTAGGCCTCAAGGCTGCCGAAGCGGGCGCTGGCGGCGAGAGCGGCGGGGGGCTCAAACACCCTGCCTTCCTGCAGCACCGATTCGATTGTGACCTCGCTCATCGCCTTCCGGACCGGGCTCACCATTCAAGCGGCCGCCGGTCGTGGTCTCGGATTTCCATGGTCTGCGTTTTTGTGCGCACTTCCCGGCGCCATGCCGGCTGAGGCTGGCTATTGCTGGACGCTCCAGCCGATGTGTTCGGAATGGTTGACCGCGGCGTTGGCCATCTCCAGGTGCTGCTCATGCCTGTGCTGCGGCCTGTCCGCGCCGCAACCGTTCCCCACAGCCGGTTCGGGTGGCTGGGAAGATAGCCCCATGACCCGCCCTGCGGCCTGCCTGTTCGATCTCGACGGTCTCCTGCTGGACACCGAGCCTTTGCATGCGCGGGCCTGGCGTGAGGCTGCCGCCTACTTCGGCCGCACCCTCCACTCTGAGGAATTGCTGGCCCTGCGCGGTCGCCGCCGCCTCGATTGCGCCGATCAGGTGCGTCAGTGGATCCAACAGAGCGGCGGGCCCTCTCTGAGCAGCGCCGACGTGCTGGAGGTGCGCCAACCGATCGCGGCATCCCTGTTGCCGCACGCCGCCCCGATGCCGGGTGCCCAGGAACTGGTGGAGCGTTGCCATGCCCTGGGCATCCCCATGGCCATGGCCACCAGCAGCTCCCGCGAGGCAGTGGCCCTCAAGAGTGAGCCCCATCCTTGGCTGAAGCTGATCGAGCGGCGGGTGCATGGCGATGACCCGGAGCTGCTGGCCGGCAAGCCGGCCCCCGATGTCTTTCTGCTGGCGGCACGGCGCCTTGGCGTCGACCCCACCGCCTGCTGGGCCTTTGAGGATTCCATCGCCGGCGCTCGCTCGGCGCAGGCCGCAGGTTGCCAGGTGCATGTGCTGCTGCCCGCTGATGGGGTCTGCGCCCAGTACCCGCCCGAGGTGGTGTGCCTGCAGTCGTTAGCGGAGCTCAGGCTCTGAGCCTCCGCTCGCGGACGCGATGGCTGTTCTGGCCTGTATTGCCGCCGATCAACCGGTTGCTCCGCTTCGGCGCTCCGCCCTGAGCCTCCCCCCTAGGGTGCACGTCCTTCACGCCCCACCACCATGCAAGGCTCGATGCGACCGGCCGGTGATGGCCCGGGTACCACGTTTCAGCTGCTGATCGCTGGAGCAGTGGCGCTGTTGATCCTGCTGACCCAGACGATCTTCATCGTGCCGGCCGGCAACGTCGCCGTGGTCACCACCCTCGGCAAGGTGACCGGCAACCAGCGCAACCCCGGCCCCAACCTGAAGATCCCGCTGATTCAGGCCACCTCGTTGTTTGATGTGCGCACCCAGGTGCGGCCGGAGCAGTTCTCCACCCTCACCAAAGACCTGCAGGTGATCGAGGCCACCGCCACGGTGAAGTACGCGATCAAGCCCAGCGAGGCGGCCCGCGTGTTCGAAACGATCGCCACCGACAACTCCCAGATCTATCCGCGGGTGATCCAGCCCTCGTTGCTCAAAGCTCTCAAATCGGTGTTTTCCCAGTACGAGCTGGTGACGATCGCCACTGAATGGAATGACATCTCCGCTCTGGTGCAGGAGAAGGTGGCGGAGGAACTCAGCAAGTTCAACTATGTGATCGTGCAGGGCCTCGACCTCACCGGTCTGCAGATCGCAGAGGAATACCGCGCCGCCATCGAACAGAAACAGATCGCTGAGCAGCGGCTGTTGCGCGCCCAGACCGAGGTGAAGATCGCCGATCAGGAGGCCAAGCGCTACCAGATCCTCAACTCCAGCCTCGACGACCAGGTGCTCTACAAGCTGTTCCTCGACAAGTGGGACGGTCAGACCTCCGTGGTCCCTGCCCTGCCCGGCACCGCTCCCGGCGGCGGCACTCCGGTGATCGTCAGGGGGCGCTGAAGCCCTCAGTGTCGCGGTAATCGGGAGGTCTCAGCTGTCAGCGTCGCTGTGACACAGCGGCGTGAGCCCGGGGAGCTGGAATTCCAAAAACCAGAGAAACTCCCGCGACCGCCAGCCCAGATCGAACGGAGCGGTGGCTTGCCAGTCGTGCCGCTCCAGCCCGAACGCCTCCTGCAGATAACCGGGTACCAGCGCTTCAACCTCGCTCTGGCCTGCCGCTTCCTCCTCCTCAAACAGGCGGTCGAGGTAGAGCGCGGCGAAAATGCCCTGCTCTTCATCGACCACCACCACCTCAAAGGGGCCATCGGCGGCGGGCAGGGGGTTCACTTCAAAAAATTCATCCCGTTCCAGCGGGTCGCTGGGCGCCTGTTCCATCAATGCGGTCAGGGCCTGCTTGAACCGTTCGAGGGTCATGGCGCCACCGGCTTGGGATCTTCCATCCTCAACCGCAGGCGTCCGCCCAGGGGCCACAGCCACAGGGTCACGGCCAGCCAGTGGATCAGCACCGGCGGCCAGAGCGAGCCTGTGATCAGAAAGGCGCCCGCGCACACAGCGCCAAGCCAGCTGCAGGAGAGCAGAAAGGCCGGATCACGGAACAGTTGCCGCCCCGGCCGGTACCAGGTGGCGCCGGCCACCGGGTGGTAGCCCACGAACAGCCCCACGCTCAAGGCGCCCCAGGCCAGCGACGACCACAGCCCCACCCCCTCCATCGCCAGCGCCGGCAGCAGGGCGGCGCGGAACACCGCTTCCTCCCCCAGTGCTGGCATCACCAGCAGCAGTGGCGCCTGGCGCAGCAGCGGCCCCAGCGGCCGCCAACGCCAGCCCTGCCGCAGCAGGCCGCTGCGCCGGGCCAGGGGCAAGGCCACCAGCGCGTACACCAGCATCCCCAGCGTCGCCACCAGGCCATTGCCGCCCAGCAGCGGCGTGCTCACCGCATCGGAGAGCCGCCGCAGCGGCACCGACAACCAGGGCCACTGGCCGAGCAGCAGCGTGGGGGCCAGCGGCAACAGCTCGGGAGTGCGGCCCGGCACCTGGTTGGTGCGCTGGAACCACAGCTGCGATCCGTTCTGCAGGAACACGCGGGCGATGTCGTCGTGGCCGCGGCGGGGCAACATTGAGCGCCAGCTCAGCAGGGCATCGCGCACGCTCTGCCCGCGCACGAAGTGCTGCTCACCACTGGTGAGTGTTTCAGCGCCCGCCACCACTGCCGCATTGCGCACCCAATCGGAGCGCACCATGCCGAACGGGGTGAGCAGGTTGTCGAGGGAGCGACCCAGGGCCACCAGCTGCTCGAAGCGGCGGCTGTCGGCAGAGCGGGGGTTGGCGTGCCACCAGGCCATCAGCTCGGGATCCGCCAGCACCTGCTGGCGCAGCCGTTTCAGGGCGATGTAAAGGGTCTGGCTGGAATCCTGCACGCAGGAGGTGGCCGGCGTCACCGACGACAGGCCCGTGCCATCGCCGCTGCGGTAGCGGGCCATCATTACGTTGGCCTGCACCCCCAGTTCGTCGAGCAGCGAGAAGCGGCGAGGACCGAGCTGCACGTCGTTGAACAGATCCTGACGGATCAGCACATCGGAGATTGGCCGCAGCCACAGCCAGCCGCGCTGCAGATCGCCGCTGTAGGCACTCCAGTCCTGGGTGCCGGCCACGATGCCGTTGGGGTTATTGGCATAGATCTGGTGAAAGCGCAGCGCAAACAGCGGCTCGCCGCTGAACGGATCGCGCCCCAGCTCGGCGTCGCCGAAGGCGAAGTGGCCGGTCACGGTGCCAGCCACGATCGCTTCACCGTCGGGCCCGCCGATGCCGCCGAAGTTGTGGATCAGCAGGCCCCGCTCGCCTTGTTGCCAGCTGCCTTCTCCCCCCACCTGCACCCGTGTGAAGCGCCCCTTGCGCTCGGGGGTGCGGGCCCAGTTGCGGTGCAGCACGTAGTCGAGCCCGGCGTCGCGGCCCTGCACCAGCTGATCGGCCTGCGGTTGCAACAACGCCCGGGGCAGCAGCGCCTGGGCGGTGAACAGGCCGTTGGCATCGGGCGCGCCGTACAGCAGCCAGCCGGCGGCTCCGATCGGATCCCCCACCAGGCCATCGGGGTTGAACAACCGACGCCCATCGCGATCGGGTGGCTGGCGCGGAATCCGCACCACCTCCCGCGGGCCGCTGAAGTTCCTTTTGCTCTGGTTGAAGTGCTGCACCTCGAAGCGATCGCCGTCGGGGTTCGCAGCGGCGGCCGCCGGTTGCAGCAGCTGCACCAGGGCCACATAACGCCCGGTGATTTGCACCGGCGGCTGGGCGATCGCCAGACCCGGGCTGCCGGCGGTCCCGGTGGCGAGCTCCACCTCCTCCAACCGCACGATCACGTCGTCGTGGGGGCGGGCTCCGGCCAGCGATTGCAGTGGACCCACGGCGCGGCGGCCGTCGAGCCGCTGCGGCAGCACGTTGCCGGCGGCGATCGCCGCATGGGCTGCCGCATCGAAGCGGATGTCGGTGCTGACAGTGCGCACCATGGCCTGCAACGCCGGCCGCTCCTGCCAGCCCAGCCGCAGCCGTTGCCCCACCAGTTGTTGGTGCGGCGAGGGAGCCTGCTGCACCTCGAACCACACCCAGTCGACGCCGGAATCCGCCTCCGGCAGGATCAGCCGACCGATCCAGTCGCCGTTCGGCTTGTAGAGCGCCGGATCAGGGCGCTGATCGAGGGGGTAATGCTCCGGCCGGTTGAAGGGTTGCTCCCAGGCCAGGGCATAGCTGGACGTTGCAGTGTCCGCTTGCGCCGGTAACAGCCCCGGCAGCCTGAACGGGGCAGTCGGCAGGGCTTTCAGTAGAGCCGCCAGCAGGGCTGTCAGAAGTGCGGCCAGGCAGGCGTTACGCAGGGGCCGAAGCCGGCGCGTTCGGGGTGGCACGGCGGCAAGCGAAGGCAGCGCTGAGATTACGGGAGCCGGCCTGTGCTGAGGTGCAGTGGGATTAGCCGTTCAAGGCAGCGCCAGCTGATCCTGCCCGTGCCAATCACCACGGCCTCCCGTGCCAATCGGTGGCCATGTGCACTTGTGCAGGGCGTGATGCAGCTTGTTCTGGCTACAACAGAGGGAGGAGCTGTCTGCGCGTGGCGTTGCAATGTCCCCCTTCCCCGACTACCCAGTCCCCGTCGATGAACTGCAGCGGTTGCGTTCGTTGGAGCGCCATGACCTGCACGACCACCGCAAGGACCCGCACCTCGATCGCCTGTTGGAGCTGGCCACCGAGCTGCTCGATGCCCCGATCGGCCTGATCTCCCTGATCGATGCCGATCGGCAATGGTTTAATGCCCGCCAGGGCATCGACCTGGAGGAAACACCGCGCAAGATGGCCTTCTGTGCTCACGCCATCGCTGGCAGTGGCGTGCTGGTGGTGCCCGATGCGCTTGAAGATCCACGCTTCAACACCAATCCCCTGGTGCTCGAGGAGCCCCGGATTCGCTTCTACGCAGGCGCGCCGCTCACCTCCGAAGACGGCCACAACCTCGGCACCCTGTGTGTGATCGACCGCAAACCCCGCCAGCTGA
>CALFOF010000306.1 GCA_937919075.1 uncultured Cyanobium sp.
CCCGGGCCGCCGGCCGCTCCACGGCGTTGTCCTCTTCCTGGGTGGGCGGCACCCGCCACCTGGCTTTTCGTTGTGCTCGTGATCACTGCGATCACCTTGCTCCTTCCGCTCGATCCCGCCAACCCCACCTGGCAGCTGCGCCTGATCAGCAGGGTGATCCATGGAGCATCCCTGGCCTACGCGTTCGCGCTTGGTGCGCTGATGGGTCAACGCTTCAATGTGCGGCGGCTCCGTCAGATGCTGCCCTTGTTGTTACGGCCGAACGTACGAGGTCTGTAAGCGGCTCACGGCCCTGGCCACCTGAGCAGGCAACCCTTCTGCTCCGTTCCGATTGTCAATCACCACATCGGCCAGGGCGCGTTTGCGCTCTAGTGGCCATTGGGCCTTGATTCTGGCCCTGGCTTCGGCAACGGAACGGCCATCGCGCGCCAGCAACCGGGCCTCTTGTTCTGCGGGGTCGCAATCCACCAGCCAGATTTCCGAGCAGAGTGGCTCAAGGCCCGCTTCAAAGAGCAGTGGAATCATCAGCACCACAGCCGGTGCCTCTGCCAACGCCGTCAGTTCCTGTTCAAACTTCTGGCGCACCAAGGGGTGCACCAGGTGTTCCAGCCAGCGTCGCTCCACTGGATCGGCGAACACCAGCTGGCCGAGGGTCTGCCGGTCAATGACGCTCCCGTTGCTCGCTGTTGCCCCGGAGGCAGAGGGCGCAGCACTGGGTGCAAGCACGGTTTCGCCATAGCGTCTGATCACCGCTTGGGTGGCGGCAGTGCCGGGGCCGAGCGCCTCTTTGGCGTAGCGATCAGCGTCAAGTACCGGGAAGCCAAAGCTTGCATCCAGCAAGCGGGCCACGGTGCTTTTCCCGGTGGCGATGCCACCGGTGAGGCCGATGCGTCGTTGACGATGGGGCATCACTGTGAGGGGTGGGAACCCGGCAGACCCGAGTGCTCGCTCGAAAGTGGCCAGCAAGACAGTTTCAAGGCCCAGAGAATTACTTGAATTGCAAAATCCAGCCAGTCGGGGTTTTGTCACTTGCCTTCAGCGTTGCAAAGCTTGAATCAAGGGATCGTCCGGCGGTGAGATGTGCACGCATCCGCCGGAAGAGTTCCCGTGTGAAAGCCCGAGTTTCGTCAGGAGACAGATTCATGTCTCTGGAAATGTTGACAATGATTTGGCCAATAATCACTTGTTTGTTAGGAGCTTCAGGGCTTGTGGCTACGAGATTGGTGTGCTGTGCGACGAACCCCGGCTTGAATTGCTCGGTGGCGAAGTTGCTGATCGGTAGCAATACTTCATGCTGAAGCTCATTTGGAATATCACCGCTGAAAACATGATCTGCCGGGATGTTTTCAATCCAGCCTTGGTCTGAAGTGAACAGAGCCACCATCGCACTGGTGTCACCCGCGAACAACTTGAGGTACTCAGCTTTCGGCATTGTAAAGTCACAACTCATCAAAAAACTAGCACCGCTACTCACTCTTTCCACGATTCAGCCCTCCCCTGCTGTGTGACTTCCCCCATCCATTCACGGCGTGGCGGTGCCACCCACCCACCGAAAATGGCAGCAGCTCCTCCCGGCGCCTCCCATGACCCCCATCCCCGCCCCCTGGCTGCTCGTGCCTGGCGGTCTCACCGCCCCCAGCGGCTTCCTGGCGGCCGGCAGCACCGCCGGGCTGAAGGCTTCCGGCAAGCCCGATCTTTCCCTGCTGCTGGCACCGGAGGGGGCGGTGTGCGCTGGCAGCTTCACCACCAACCGGGTGCGCGCCGCCTGCGTGGAGCTCTGTGAGCAGCGGCTGGCGGCCAGCGGCGGCCGCGCCCGCGCCCTGCTCACCAATTCAGGCCAGGCCAATGCCTGCACCGGCGCCCGCGGCCTGGCCGACAGCCTCACCGCCACCGGCGCCATCGCCGCCCGGCTCGGGCTGGTGCCGGAGCAGGTCTTGATCTGCTCCACCGGGGTGATCGGCGTGCCGATCCCGATAGACACCTTGATCGCAGGGCTCGATCCGCTGGTGGCGGCCCTCAGCCCCGAGGGGGGCGCCGCCGCCGCCACGGCGATCCTCACCACCGATCTGGTTGATAAGCAGATCGCCCTGGAGGCCAGGCTTGGCGGCCGCACCGTGCGCCTCGGCGGCATGGCCAAGGGCTCGGGCATGATCCACCCCGCCATGGCAACCATGCTGGGCTACCTCAGCTGCGATGCCGGCGTGCCGGCGGAACTGTGGCAGGGCATGGTGCAGCGGGCGGTCGATCGCTCCTTCAATGCGATCACGGTGGACGGCGACACCAGCACCAACGACACGTTCCTGGCCTTTGCCGCCGGTGAACCCCTGAGCCCCGAGCACTTCGAGGCGTTGGAGGCCGGCCTCACGGCGGTGTCGCAGCACCTGGCCCGCGCCATTGCCCGCGACGGCGAAGGGGCCACCTGCCTGATCGAGGTTCAGGTGGAAGGGGCCGCCACGGAGGCCGGCGCCCGCGCCATCGCCCGCACCATCTGCGGCTCGTCGCTGGTGAAGTGCGCCATCCACGGCCGCGACCCCAACTGGGGCCGCATCGTGGCGGCGGCAGGTCGCGCCGGCGTGGCCTTCGATCCTGAGGCGGTGGCGCTGTGGCTGGGGGAGCATCAGCTGATGGCCGCCGGCCAGCCCCTGCCCTTTGATCGCCCCGCCGCCAGCACCTATCTGCGCGCCTGCGCCGCCGGCACCTACCTCGGCGGCCCGGGCCCTGCTGGCGACACCGTGGCCATCCGGCTGGTGGTGGGCGACGGCCCAGGCCAGGGCCTGGCCTGGGGCTGCGACCTCTCGGATCAATACGTGCGCATCAACGCCGA
>CALFOF010000307.1 GCA_937919075.1 uncultured Cyanobium sp.
CACATGGCCGAGGCCGCCGCAGCTGGGGCAGGCGCGACCGAACAGCTCATAGATGTTCTGACCCTGGCGCTTGCGGGTGAGTTCCACCAGGCCGAGCTCGGTGAGCTGGGCGATCTGGGGACGGGCGGCATCGTCGCGGACGGCCGAAGTGAAGTGCTCAAGCAACATCAACTGATCGCGGCGCGACTCCATGTCGATGAAGTCGATGATCACCACGCCGCCGATGTTGCGCAGCTTGAGTTGACGCGCAATTTCTGCTGCCGCTTCACAGTTGGTCCAGAGCACGGTTTCCCGGGCATTGGCGGAGCGCGTGAAGGAACCGGAGTTCACATCGATGACGGTGAGCGCTTCGGTGGGCTCGATGATCACCGACCCGCCGGAGGGAAGATCCACACGCGGCTTGAGCGCATCGCGGATCGCGGCATTGATTTTGTGGTGCTCGAGGATGTCGGTGCTTTCGACATGGTGCTCCACCAGCAGGTTGGCCTGGTCGGCACCAAGGAAGGCGTTCACGCGCCCCACCGCCACGTGGGTGTCAACCACCACGCGCTGCACTTCGGGGCTGTAGAGGTCGCGGAGCACGCGATGAACGAAGTCTTCGTCGCGGTTGAGCAGCACCGGTGGAATGGCGGTTTCCGCAGCGTCCTGAATGCCCTCCCACTGGCGCAGCAGAGCTTCGAGATCATCGATCAGCAGCTCTTCGCTGATCCCTTCGGCTTCCGTGCGCACCAGCAGGCCAGCGCCGGGCGGCTTGATCAGCACGCCCAGGGCCCGCAGACGGTTGCGCTCGCTCTCGGCACTGATGCGCCGTGAGATATTGACCCCCTGGCCGTGGGGCTGAAGCACCAGATAGCGACCCGGCAGCGTGAGATTTCCGGTGAGACGCGGGCCTTTGGTGCCGGTGGGCTCCTTCATCACCTGAACAAGCACCTTCTGGCGCGGTTCCAGCAATTCAGTGATCCCTGCTGCACCCTTTCTGAGCCTCAGCGGGCCGAGGTCGGTGACATGAATGAAGCCGTTTTTCTCGCTCTCTCCGATGTTGACGAACGCAGCATCAATGCCGGGAAGCACATTTTCGACGCGCCCGACGTAAACGTCGCCAATCTGGTAGCGACCCTGGGCAACAATCAGTTGATCGACGCGTTCGTCGTTGAGCACTGCGGCGATGCGCAGTTGCTCCGCAATGACGATCTGCTGGGGCATGGAGGATAGAGGGTGGCTCGGAGAAGCCCTGCCATGGGATGGGGATTGCCCCCTGAAGCAATGAAGCGATGAGCCGATCGTGCTGAGAAGCCGACCGTCTGCTGCATCAGCAGAATGAGACGGAAGAAAAAGCCTTTGAGGAGCAAGCTCTGGAGGTTCACCCTCCGTTGACGCCCGAGCTGCCGGAACGGGAACGGACCGGTTGCTGCTGGGTGTGACCACGGCGAGCACGCCGCAGGAGCGGGGGCCGTAGACGATGCGACTGTGGATCGAAAACCACAGACGGATCTGCCGTCTTTGGTGAAATTAGCACGCGACCCAACAGTGCCTCTGGGGCTGGATGGCAGCACCAGGCTTTCCACCTTGGTTCGCTGGAGCGGACCTTTGGATGCCTCCACAAGCGTGAGACTTCAGGCGGGTGGCGCCAGGATCAGGCGTTCTCGCCGGCAGTGGCCCAGACGCAGCGGCTGGACGAGCGCCTCCACCAGCCACTGGCGCACCTGATCGGGGCGGATGCTGCGGCCCTGGGCATCGATGCGGGCCTGCAGGCGGAGCGTCATTGCGGTGGTGCCTTGGGCGGCGCCTGTGGCGGCGGCTGGCAAGGGTCCGTCGGCGCACAGCGGCGGTGCCACCAGCTCCAGCGCGATCAGGCAGGGGCGGCAGTCCCGCTCGCGGGGGCGACCCTTCTTGTCGCTGTCATGCCAGGGGAGCGTGCTGGCCTGCAGCAGTTGCTCGATCGCCCGGTGCCAATCGGCGTGGGAAAGAGCGTTCACGGGCCCTGTGGCGGCAGCGGCCTCCGGGATCAGCTGCAGGCTCCAGTGGGCTTCTGCCAATTGCTGGGAGAGGGCCGGGCCCGCCAGGGGCACCTCCTGCACCGATAGCAGGGAGAAGTCGTCAGGAAGCTGGGCCTGCAGCCGCGAGCGCACCTCCTCCGGCGGGCAGGCCTGGGCGAACTCCAGATCCAGCCATTCGCCCTCCGCCTCCACCCCCAGTGGCAGCGCCAGGGCAAACTGCAGCCGGGGCAGGGGGTGAAAGCCGCCGCTGAAACTCACCGGCAGCTGGCTGCGGCGCAGGGCCCGCTCCAGCAGGCGGGCCAGATCGAGATGGCTGAGCAGCGCCAGCGAACCCCGCTTGCTGAAGCTGAAGCGCAGCCGCTGGTTCCGTTCACTGGCCGGGCTGCGCGGCGGCTGCGCAGGGGGAATCGGCGGGGGGGTCACCACCACGTTGTGGCCGAACTCCGGCCCGCAGACGCCGCAGCTGCTGCAGCCATCGAAGGAGCAGTCCGGCACCACCACCGCGGCAAGGGCCCGTTGCAGGTCTTCGGCCAGCCAGCGCTTGTCGACGCCGGAATCCAGGTGATCCCACGGCAGCGGCTGGGCGCAGAAGGCCTCCAGATCGGCGTTGCTCAAGGCCCCGGTAGCGGCCCAGTCGCCCATCTCCAGCGCCCGGTAGCGGCCGCCGAGCCCCTCGGCCTCAATGGCACCGGTCCAGGCGGCATGGGTGCGGTCGATCGTTTCAAACCAGGCATCCATGCCCGCTCCGGCCCGCCAGGCCGCCTCCAGCACCGGCGCCAGGCGCCGGTCGCCCCGGCCGATGAAATCTTCCATCGCCGAAAGGCGCGGATCGGTGACATTGCTCTTGATGCCCTTGAGCGTGCGCAGCTCCCGGCGCAGCAACTCCTGGCGCCGCCGGAACTCCGCCGTGGAAACGCTGTGCCACTGGAACGGCGTGTGGGGCTTGGGCGTGAAGTTGCTGATCGTGAGGTTCAGCTCCAGCCGCCCCAGGTCGCGGCACTGCTGCTGCAAGGCGCGGCAGGTGTCGGCGATGCCGACCACATCGGCGTCGGTTTCACCGGGCAGGCCGATCATGAAATAGAGCTTCACCTTGCGGTAGCCGTTCTCCATGGCGGTGCGGATGCCCCGCAGCAGCTCCGCGTCGGTCAGCCCCTTGTTGACGATGTCGCGCAGGCGCTGGGTGCCGGCTTCCGGGGCGAAGGTGAGGCCCGCCTTGCGGTTGCCGCCAAGGATGTGGGCGATGTTCTGGTCGAAGCGATCCACCCGCTGGCTGGGCAGCGTGAGGCTCACGTTGTGCTCGGAGAGGCGGTTGCGCAGCTCCACCCCCACCGCCGGCAGGGCGAGGTAATCGGAGCAGCTGAGCGACAGCAGCGAGAAATCGCTGTAGCCGGTGCGGGCCATCCCCTCCTCCACCGCCTCGATCACCGCCTCTGGCTCCACATCGCGGGCCGGGCGGGTGAGCATGCCGGGCTGGCAGAAACGGCAGCCCCGGGTGCAGCCGCGGCGGATCTCGATCGTGAGCCGGTCATGGACGGTTTCGATGTGGGGGACCAGACCCATGCCGTAGTGGGGCATGGGGGTGGCCACCCGCCGCAACACGCGCGCCGGCAGTTCCGGCCGCAGGGGCTGGAGGGTGACGCCATCGGGCCCCGGGGCATAGAGCGCCGGCACGTAGACGCCCGGCACATGGGCCAGATCAACCAGCAGCGCCGAGCGGCTCAGCCCGGCGGCTTTGGCCTCGGCCACCACCAGGCCAATCTCCGCCAGCAGTTCCTCGCCATCGCCGAGGGCGAAGAAATCAAAGAAGGCCGCGTACGGTTCAGGGTTGCTGGTGGCGGTGGGGCCGCCGGCGAAGATCAACGGAGGTGCTGCCGGATCGTCGAGCGGCAGGTCGCCCCGCTCGGCGGCCCGCAGCGGCAGGCCCGCCAGATCCAGCATCTCGAGGATGTTGGTGGCACCCAGCTCGTAGCTGAGGCTGAAGCCGAGGATGTCGAAGGCGGCCAGGGCGCGGCGGCTTTCCACCGCGAACAGGGGTTGGCGCTGCTGGCGCAGGCGCTCGGCCAGGTCGGGGGCGGGCAGATAGGCGCGATCGCAGAGCTGGCCGGGGATCGCGTTGAGAATCGAATAAAGGATGATGTGGCCCAGGTTGCTGGCGCCCACCTCGTAGAGATCGGGATAGGTGAGGCACCAGCGCGCCTTCGCCTCCTCCCAGTTGCGGGGCAGCACGCCCCGTTCGTTGCCCAGGTAACGACCGGGGCGGGCAATGGTGCTGTCCACCAGCTGATCGAAAGCGACGCGCCCCTGGGGCAGCGGCGGGGCCGCGGCGATCGCGGCGGATGGCCCGGCAGCAGCGGAGCCGCTCGAAGTCGCCATGGTCATGGCTGAACGCTCAGACAGGCCGCAGATGGATCGTAGGCAGCCGTCAAGGGAACCCAATCCCCCTGGCTGGCCGGGCAAGCCACCAGCCAGGCGAAGCGTGCGGCGCAGGCCAGGCCGCCGAAGCGTGCGGCGCCGTAGCAGGATGCCTGGGAGCGACATCGGCGGCGGCAGCAGTGGTTCAGGTCAACGGCAACTACCTCAAACTCAAGGCCGGGTATCTCTTTCCGGAGATCGCCAGGCGCGTGAAGGCCTTCGCAGCGGCCCACCCCGACGCCCCCTTGATCCGGCTCGGCATCGGCGATGTGACCGAACCGCTGCCCGCGGCCTGCCGCGAAGCGATGAAGGCAGCCATCGACGCCATGGGCACGGCGGAAGGCTTCCATGGCTATGGCCCGGAGCAGGGTTACCTGTGGCTGCGGGAAGCGATCGCCCGCCACGATTTCCAGGCCCGCGGCTGCGCGATTGACGCCGAGGAGATCTTCATCTCCGATGGCTCGAAGTGCGACAGCAGCAACATCCTTGACATCCTCGGCCCCGACAACCGCATCGCCGTCACCGACCCCGTCTACCCCGTGTACGTGGACAGCAATGTGATGGCAGGCCGCACCGGTGAGGCCGATGCCAGCGGCCGTTACGGCGGCCTCACCTACCGGCCGATCACGGCCGACAACGGCTTCATCGCCCCGCTGCCCGAGCAGCCGGTGGA
>CALFOF010000308.1 GCA_937919075.1 uncultured Cyanobium sp.
GGTAGCCCCAGGAACCGCTCAACTTCGGCCGCGGCCCGCCTGAAGTCCCAGCCGGTCACAGCCTCCAAGAGCGCCACACCGTCCCCGGCGCCAGCACCTTTCCCTGGCCTGGCGGGGCACTGCCGGCAGATCCAGGTGCCGCGGCCGTCCTTGTCGTCAAAGGTGAATCGGTCGGTCCCCTCGCCGCAGATGGGGCAAGCACGCGGCTTCCCATCCAGAAGCGCAGGATCGACGCCACCGGGCCCCGTGAGGATGTCGAACCAGTGCCCGGTGGCGGCCTTAATGCAGGGGGAGGCGCTCATTTCGCCACCCCCTGCAGGCCAGTAGCCAGTTGCTCGCGATCGGCGATCACATGCAGGCCTGCCGATGCCCGCGTGATGCCGACATAGGCGAGCTGATTCAGCGCTGCCGCCTCCTGGTTGCGGTCCAGATCGGGATGCAGGAACACCTCCTCAAAGGTGCTGCCCTGGGCTTTGTGGATCGTCGCGGCCCAGACCGGGTTGATTGCCCCGAAGCCGTCCTTCCGACACCAGAACGTCTGCCAGTACGGCTTGGCTGCTTCCTTGCCGCCTGCCGCGCTCGCCTCCTTGGCCAGTGCGGCAATGGCGTTGTTCGCCTTCCGCCAGGACTGCACCTGCTCAGCTTCCGGGCTCAGCACCCGGAAGCTGACGGGTCTTCCGGGTGAGCCGGCGATTTCGGCGCGAACGTCCCACCACTTCCAAGGCGTGATCAACACGCCGGCCTTGGTCTTGCGTTTGCCCAGTAACGCTTCGCGGACCGCCTGGAGCTCATCACCAGCCACGTGCCCCTGGCCGGGGGTGACTTCCAGCAACCGCATCTCACAGGTGCTGCCGACGATCGGGAACCCGTCGAAGCCCAGGATCACGTCAGCAGAGACGACTGGCTGCCCGGCCACATACGGCGGCGCATCAGTTCCATAGACGGCTTGATGAAGTTCGCGGTTGAACTTGTCCGCCGCTGCATTCGTCCAGCACAGAACCCTGGCGCCGTCGATGTTGCCCACCCTGTTCGCAGCGATGCAGGCCTGCATCGCTGCTTTGCGCCATTCCCCAAAGCTCCGATAGGCCGTGACGCTGCTCTGGCTCCCGTGGGATGCACAGAATTTCGGCCGACCAGAGCCCAGCTTCCGGGTGGCTGTCGCAAGCCCGAGAATCGGGCCGGCATGGCGCACCACCTCCGCCAGGTGGGCGCGAACCGGCGCCTCGAACAGAGGGCAGAGCGTGGCATCACCAACCGGTTGAAGCTGTGCCGGGTCGCCGATGGCCACCAGCGCCGCATCCTGTGGCAAGGCGTCCAGGAGCCAGCCCGCCAGCTCAGCCGAAACCATCGAGGTCTCATCAACCACCACCAAAACGGTCTGCTCCCCGATCAGGCACTTGGCCCCTGGTTCGGGCTGGAAGCTCTGCTGGCCCTCGTTCCGCAGCGGGCGCAGACCCAAAGCCGAGTGCATGGTGGCGGCTTTCACCTGGTCGAGCCCGTAGCCGGCTAAGGCCCGCTCCAACTGGCGAGCGGCCTTGTGGGTAGGTGCAACAACCACCACGGACGGGAATGTCTGCCACCGCCCGCGCGGGTCGCGCTCGCCTTCAGCCCCTGGGATGCGTTCCATCGCCAGGCCGATCAGCCGAGCAGAAAGAAAGGTCTTGCCGGTGCCGGCGTACCCGGTCAGCGCTGCCCGAGCGCCTGGCGATTCCCCCCGGAAGATCGGGGCGAGCAGGTCGAGCGCCTGCTGTTGGCCGGCGGTGAGCTGCAGCCGTGGCTGGCTGGGGATCTCTGGCAGAATCTGGCGGGAGCCAAACCCGTTTCGGCCGTGGGCCGAGGTAGTGCCCAGGGCCGGGACGCCCTGGGCATTGCTCTTTGTGGGAGCCATTGGTCAGCCCTCCCCCGCAGAGGAGGCGGCAGTCATGTTGACCGGGCTCGGATAGCCCCATGCAACGGTTGCCGCCACTTCTGCCTGGATCTCACGGGCCAGGCCAGGCGGAAGTTCAATCCGGCCGGCGTAATCCGCTAAGGCGCGGCGCAGGAAGCCGCTGACACTGATGCCGCTGTGGGCCGCAGCCCGGTGGATGAGAAAGAAGAGCCTGGGTGAAGCAGCTGCCTGGATCGGTTTCCGGTGGCCACCAACACCCGGCCCTCCCTTTGCGTTCGATCGCATGGGAGTAGGGGGTTAGTGCGGTTGATCCATTGCACCGGCCCCCGCATATTCGGGCCTGGTGCTGGCAGTGGGCTCACGATAGGACTTTTCCTATGCTGTGTCCATCCCCGACCCGCTACGGATGGTGCCCCTCTCTGTCGCCGCCCCCACCACTGGGGCACACAAGGCGCTCCCGGTCGTCTCACTGCCCCGCGAGCTGCACCCTGATCCGATCCGTTCCCTTTTGGCGCTGTTGGATGCCGGCCTGAGTCCGGAGCAGGTCTTCCCCATTGAGAAAGCAGGGCTCCAGACGCTTCTCCATGCCACCAAGCTGGCCAAGGATGTTGATGATGAGGCCGAGGCTGAGCGACTGGCAGAGCTGGCCGAGTGCCGGCACATCCCGAGCCGCTTTGATGCTCTGCCCGCGATGCTCACCCAGCCGGCAAAGCTCGTCCAGGAGGCCATGCGTCGCCAACTCAAGGGCGATCCCAGCGCTCCACGTTCGGCCATCCGTGTCCACCTCACGTTGGAGGGGCTGATCGGTGCTGCCCAAGCGACGCTGTGCCCCTTCAATGCGCTCCGCAGCGCCCGGATCATCTGCCGGACTAAGGAGGCGAAGGATCATTGGGAGTGGCTGATCGAGGTCG
>CALFOF010000309.1 GCA_937919075.1 uncultured Cyanobium sp.
TGTGGTGGGCGAAGAGCCGCGGCCTGGCCTGATTCATGAGCAGCCCGCCGGCCTGGTCAAAACCGCCTGCGATTACACCTACATCGCCTCGATCTGGCCCCAGCTGGATTGGTATCTGGATGCGGGTGATTTCTACGTGGGGGTGCAGACCAAGCGAGGCTGCCCGCACAACTGCTGCTACTGCGTGTACACGGTGGTGGAAGGCAAGCAGGTGCGGGTGAACCCGGTAGCCGAAGTGGTGGCGGAGATGCGCCAGCTCTACGACCGGGGCGTGCGTGGCTTCTGGTTCACCGATGCCCAGTTCATTCCGGCGCGCCGTTACATCGAGGATGCCAAGAATCTGCTGCGGGCGATCCAGGCAGAGGGGCTCAGCGATATTCACTGGGCGGCCTACATCCGGGCTGACAATCTTGATGCTGAGTTGGCCGAGCTGATGGTGGCCACGGGCATGAGTTACTTCGAGATCGGCATCACCTCCGGCAGCCAGGAGCTGGTGCGCAAGATGCGCATGGGCTACAACCTCCGCACCGTGTTGGAAAATTGCCGGCTCTTGGTGCGTGCCGGCTTCCGCGAAACGGTGTCCGTCAATTACTCCTTCAACGTGATTGATGAACGGCCTGAAACCATCCGCCAGACCGTGGCCTATCACCGGGAGCTGGAGCGGATCTTTGGCGTACGGCAGGTGGAGCCGGCGATCTTCTTCATTGGTCTGCAGCCCCACACGCACCTGGAGCAATACGCCTTCGATCAGAACATCCTGCAGCCCGGTTATAACCCGATGAGCATGATGCCCTGGACGGCCAGAAAGCTGCTCTGGAATCCCGAGCCTCTCGGCAGCACCTTCGGCCGCCTCTGCCTGGAGGCCTTTGAGACGAACCCCGGCGATTTTGGCCGCACGGTGATGGATCTGCTGGAGCGCGATTACGGCACGGCTCCGCTGGAGGAGTCGCTGCATGCGCCGGTGGAAGGGCGCCGGGCTTTGGCCACCGCTGTGCTCTGACCGTTCAGAGGCAGCCTGCTCGCGTCAGGGGCAGGCGATCGTGATCGTGTTTCGCTGCGGGGCCGTCCATACCGGCCGGCAGAGGAGCAGCACCAGGGCCAGCCCCAGCCAGCCGATCACGCCACCGACCGGATTGGGCACCTCTCCCCCGGGTCCCACCAGCCAGGCCGGCGCGTTGGGCGCCAGTTGCAGCAGCCCGGTCTGCAGCACGAACCAGCCGCCCACCAGGCCGCCATGCAGGCCGATCGCTCCCCAGAGCACGCCGCCGTCGCTGCGCCGCTGCAGGGCCAGGGCCAGTCCCAGCAGAATCAGCCCGCCCAGCAGGCCAATGGCCCCCGGGTTGCCGGCCCGGTACCAGGGATGCACCAAGGCGAACAGCGCCGCCTGCAGCAGCAGGGCCCGGCGGCGGCTCAGCTGCAGGCCCAGCTCACCCCACAGCCAGCCCCGGAACAGCAGCTCCTCGGCAAAGCCCACCCCCAGCAGCAGGGCCAGGGCGTTGAGCAGTTCGCCGGCTTTCAGATCCAGCTGCCAGACCGCCTTCCCGCTGGCCAGCAGCAGGGCGGCCACCAGCGCCAGCAGCAGGGCGGCCTTGGCAAGTCCGCCCAGGAACGTGCGCGCCGCCACCAGCGGCGGCGCCACCACCCCCAGTCGTCGCCAGGGATGGGCGGCTCCCCAGCTGCGGCGCAGGCGCCAGGGCAGGCTGAACAGCAGCAGCAGCAGGGCCACCACCAGCCCGGCCAGGTCGAGTTGATCCGGCCGCAGGTCCGGCACCAGCCATTGCAGCGGCCGCGCTGTCAGCCAGCCCAAGCCGTACAGCACTGGCACGAACAGCAGCGTGCCGAGGCCATGGGGTTTACGGCTCTGCTGTTCTGGCGCTGCCGGAGCCTGGGGCTCCACTCACGCCTCCGGTTCGATCGTGCTGCTGAGCCCCTTGCCCTTGAGGCTCTCGCAGTAGAACTCGGCCGGTTCGATGTCGCACACGATCACCAGCCCCATGCCGGTGTTGTGGGCCTCCAGCATCACGGCGATGGCGTCCTGTTCGCTCAGGGAGGGCACCACCTGCCGCAGGGTGGACACCACGTACTCCATCGAGTTGACCGGGTCGTTGTGCAGCAGCACCCGGTAGCGCGGCGAGGGCTTGCGCACCCGCTGCACCTCCTTATCGATCACTGCCGCACCGCCGGGTGAGCGGCTGGGGGTTTCAACCGCCTGGGGAAGGGTCATCGCCAATCGAGGAACAACGGCAAGGGGAAGCAGGTGCCGAGCGGCGGGCACCCGTGGAAAGGGACTCTGAATTTAGGCAACCCCAGCGGACGCAGGCACCAGGGAGATGCGCGCGATGCGGGCCATCGCCTCCTCCACGTTGATCCGGCTGTTGAAGGCGGAGAGGCGGAAGTAGCCCTCGCCGGCGGCGCCGAACCCGCTGCCCGGGGTGCCCACCACGTTGGCCTCCTCCAGCAGACGGTCGAAGAAGGCCCACGAATCGAGGCCGGCGGGGGTCTTAAGCCACACGTAGGGGGCCTGCTCGCCGCCGTACACCTGCAGGCCGGCAGCCGCCAGCTCGCGGCGGATGATCGCGGCGTTCTCCATGTAAAAGGCCACCAGGGCCTTCACTTCGGCTTGCCCTGCTGCGGAATACACCGCCTCGGCGCCCCGCTGCACGATGTAGCTGACGCCGTTGAACTTGGTGCTCTGCCGCCGGTTCCACAGCCCCCACAGCTCCACCGCTTCTCCTGCGGCGGTGGTGCCCATCAAGCCGCGGGGCACCACCGTGAGCGCGCAGCGCGTGCCGGTGAAGCCGGCGTTCTTGGAGAAAGAGCGGAACTCGATCGCGCAGTCGCGGGCGCCCTCGATCTCGTAGATGGAGTGGGGCAGGTCAGGGTCCTGGATGAAGGCCTCGTAGGCGGCATCGAACAGGATCAGGGCGCCGGTGGCGCGGGCATGGTCGACCCACTGCTGCAGCTGGGCCCTCGTGGCCACGGCGCCGGTGGGGTTGTTGGGGAAGCAGAGGTAGATCAGGTCCACCGGCTGCTCGGGCAGCGGGGCGATGAAGCCGTTGTCGGCCGTGATCGGCAGGTAGGTGAGGCCGCCG
>CALFOF010000310.1 GCA_937919075.1 uncultured Cyanobium sp.
CAGGTGTCAAAGCTGGGTGGCCGCTGCCCAATTTTGCTGGGGCCGAATGGCAGCGGTAAGTCCACGATGTTCGATGTGTTCGCGTTCCTAGCCGAGTGCTTTGAGCTTGGTCTGCGTCGCGCCTGGGACAAGCGCGGCCGGGCCAGGGAACTCAAGACCCGAGGCAGCGACGGGCCAGTGACGATCGAGATCAAATACCGCGAGCCTGGCTTTCCGCTCATCACATATCACCTGGCTGTCGATGAACGTGCCGGTGGCCCGATCGTGGTGGAAGAGTGGTTGCGCTGGAAGCGCGGCAGCCATGGGCAACCGTTTCGTTTTCTCGACTACCGCGAAGGGCAGGGCCGCGCGGTCAGCGGCGAGCAGCCTGATCGGGAGGATCAGCGGGTCGACACGCCGCTGAACTCCGCCGACCTGCTCGCTGTGAATGCCCTTGGTCAGTTCGCCGAGCACCCGCGTGTAGCGGCTTTGCGCGATTTCATCACCGGCTGGTATGTCTCCTACCTTTCCGCCGACAGTGCTCGCGGCCAACCGGAGGCGGGCCCCCAAGACCGCCTGAGCCGCTCTGGCGACAACATCGCCAATGTGATCCAGTTTCTGGCTGAGCAACATCCGCAGCGATTGGAGCAGATCTTTTCAGTGCTGCGCCGGCGTGTGCCACGCATCGAGAGCGTCTTGTCCGAAACCATGCCCGATGGCCGGCTGTTGCTCCAGATCAAGGACGCGCCGTTTTCCCATCCGGTGCTGGCCCGCTTTGCCTCCGACGGCACCTTGAAGATGCTCGCCTATCTGGTGATGCTCAACGATCCTTCGCCTCCCCCCTTCATCGGCATTGAAGAGCCGGAGAACTTCCTTCATCCGCGCCTGCTGCCAGAACTCGCCGAGGAGTGCCGCGCTGCCATTGCCCAGACCCAGCTCCTGGTCACCACCCATTCCCCCTTCTTCCTCAACGGTTTGCGGCCAGAGGAGGTGCGTGTTCTGTGGCGCGATGCGCAGGGCTACACCCAGGCCCAGCGAGCCAGCGACCTTCAGGGCGTTCAGGCGTTCGTGGCGGAAGGCGCCCTGCTGGGCCAGCTGTGGATGGAGGGCCAGCTGGGGGTGGGCGATCCCCTGGTGAATCAGGGTGCACCCACCCGCCCGCTGCCAGCGCGGTGACCATGGCTGCCAGCCATCTGGAGTTTCTCGTGGAGGAACCTTCCATGGAAGCCTTCCTCTGCGCCCTGCTGCCGAGGCTGCTTCCTCAGGACCGCACCTTTGCGGTGCACCCGTTTCAGGGCAAGAGCGATCTGCTCGCCAAGCTGGAAGCAAGGCTGCGCGCCTATGCCAGTTGGCTCCCGCCCGACTGGCGCCTGGTGGTGGTGGTCGACCGTGACGATGACGACTGCCATGACCTCAAGCAGAAACTAGAAGTGATCGCCACACGCTCCGGACTGCGCACCCGAAGTTCGGCAGGGAACGACACGTGGCAGCTCGTTAACCGCGTGGCGATCGAAGAACTCGAAGCTTGGTTCTTCGGTGATTGGGATGCGGTGCGGCAGATCTTTCCACGCGCGCCCGCCAACCTCCCCAGCAAGCAGGGTTTTCGCGATCCGGATGCCATCACGGGGGGCACCTGGGAAGCCCTCGAGCGACTGCTCCAACGACATGGATACATGCCGGGAGGGCTGCGCAAGATCGACACCGCGCGTGCGATCGGTGCCGTCCTGGATCCACAGCGAAGCAAATCCGCCAGCTTCAAAGCCTTTCATCACGCCGTCGTGGAGGCTGTGGGATGACCGGCCTCAACGTTTCGTTTGGCGGAGCGTCCGCAGGATGTCCTTCATCAGCAGCACCAGGTGCAACGCGTCGGTGGTGGAGGGCTCGAATTCCGGAATGAGATGCACATAGAACGCCTTGGCAGCCGCGCTCTCGGCATGGACGAGCAACCCGCGGCAACCCACTTCGGAGCCGATCTGTGCCGTGCGACTGATCACATCCGCCAGCAGGGCGGCACCGAGGCCCTGTCCTTCATGGTGAACGTCAACCCCAAGCCGGGCCAGCAGAGGAATGGCCTCCGCCGGCGTGAGGCTGGCCATGCACCAGGCGTAGTACGCCACCACATCGCTGCCGCCCGCTTCGGTGACCACGAACACCCTGCTGGTGCCGCCACGGGCATGGGCCTGGCGGGCGTGCTTTTTCAACCAGAGCGTCTGCTCCTCAGACCGGCATTCGAAACCGTCGAGGAGATCGGCTGATGCCAGCAGCCGGGGCGACTGGTAGCCGGCGCTCACTCCTGAAACGGTGAGGGTCGATCCATCAGCGCACCCAGCCCCTTCAGCGGGCGTGCCGGCCTTTCATTGATGCGCTCCCAGGCGTCGAGAGCCTCGGGGTCAAGGCGGAACTCCTCGCGGTCGGCCAGCACCTGCTGGGCAGCCAGGCGCAGGTGGGTGATCACGAACCCGGTGAGGTCGGTGCCGGACGCGGCTACAGCCCGATCAATCAGCAGGCGGTCCTCAGCTGTTGCCCGTACTTCGATGCGTCGATTGCGCGAACGGGCGCTGGCGGGGTCCGAGAGTTTCCCTCTCTGTACGGCCTTTGTACGGCCACTCAACGGGCCATCGGGGACTGGCACGAAACCTTCCAACACCCCAGGCACCGTCTAGCCTCTGGCCAGAGGATGGCAGTGTTGTCAAGGCCATGATGAGCGTGGACGTCACCGGCAAGCCCTGGGCGGTGACCCCCGTGAAGATCGCCGAAGCTGTGCGTCGGTTGATGGACGCGGCGGACCCCACGCGACTGATCGCCTTTGGCTCTGCTGCCACAGGTGATCTCAACGTTGCCAACGACCTTGACCTTCTCGTGGTGGAAGCCCAGGTGGCCGACCGCTACCAGGAAA
>CALFOF010000311.1 GCA_937919075.1 uncultured Cyanobium sp.
CTCGAAATCGTTTGAAGGGAAACCTTCCGTGGGTTCGAATCCCACCCTCTCCGTCTTCAGAAGGTCCCACGCAGACCGCCGAAGTCCCACTTCCTTTGCGGCGGTGGGACTTTGGCTTGAGGGGTGCGCGCGGGTGGAAGTGCTGGGCTTACGGAACGTCCCTTCAGCCTCAGATCAGCCCTTCCATGGCGCCCTGCGCTCCGCCGGTCAATCGCCCATCGGCTTGAATTCCTGCAGCAGTGCCCGATTGAGGCGGTCATCGCATCCCACCACCATCTGCGGATAGATGGTGCCGTCTTTGACGGGGGCATAGGCGTGGGCGCAGACCGCTCGCGTCGCCTCCTGCCATTGCTGGAACAGTGCCTTGGGCACCTTCAACGTCAACTGTTCTGTGGATTGCTCCCAGGACAGACCTGTGCAGTAGCGCATTTCCACGGTGTTCTCGCCGGGGCACGCAATGGCCTCCTCCTGGGCGTGGGCAGCAGGAAATGGCAGCAGCAGGGCACCAAGGAGCAGCAAACGCTTCATTCGGCTCTTGTGAGGTCCTGCCGGCAGGCTATGGGGGCTGGCTGCTGCTGGTGACTGCTGGCGCGACCAGCGGCTCCATAACGCTCCTCACTTCTGAGGTTTCACGAGCTTCTCGCCTCTCCAATATTTCGCCTCGCAAGCGTTGCCCTTGGTAGCTCGGCGCGCGGTGGCGGCGGGGCGGATTGATTGTTGAGATGCGCTGCGCTGCGGGTGATCTGCCGCTTCCATCAAGTTCACGGACGGCAACCGATGAAGGGGGATGGATCACCGATGATGAAGCTGCTGATGAACGTGATGCCGACAACTAAGTTGATGAAGAAGTTATCGATGAACTTGCTGGCACAGGTTTGTAGCGCACGTGTTGGCGTGAAGGTTGGCCTCAATCACTCTGTCGCCTGACAAAAAGCATGAGAGCGCCCCGTTGAGGCCGATAGCGACCGACGCCCTCTCAGGTTGTGCTCGGCTCAGCGTTGCGGCGTGCCGGCTTGGCCCTGGCAAGCTGCGGCCCTGGCCTGCCCCAGCGGGCACTTCCCCTTTTCTCATTCATCACTTCCACGGCGCCAGGCTTGACGGTTGAGGGTTTACGGCAAAATTGCGAACATCGTTATGCGTCGCTGCAGTTCCTCTTTTTGATGAACGTGTGAGCCATTTCCTCGCAATTCGTGATTCTCTTCGCAAGGTTGGGCGTGGCTTGTCAATGGGATCTCCGACCCGTGCCGGCAATGGTCTCTTTGGACTCGTGGCTGCTAGTGCCTGCGCGTTGGTGGTGCCCACCATTGCGTTCGTTGATGGCCAGTCGCAGCAGGCGCAACGTGGTTGGCAAACAGGAAACAATCTCCTCACGATTCGGGTGAAATGTCATAAGCTCATTGCCAGAGAATGGGCTCAGAAATCTGATGTTAATGCTGCTGTTTCTGGTGATCAATCTGACCCGTCCAATACTGATGCTTTGAAGGCCACTCTGGCCGGTTCCACGATTCTTCAGAACAGCCAGAATCCGATTCTCGCTGATGCCGGTGGCCGGGTTGTGTTCTCGGGGGGCGGAGGAGAACGCCGCCAGCCCGGTGGCCCGGCAGGAATTGCAGCGCTGCATCGCCCAGAAGCTCGACAGGATCCTGGCCTTCCGCTATCTGGATCCCTCCGCTGCCTATGGCTGGATCTGCCACAACACACACATCTTCGCGATCGGTGCCATCGCGGCGGTGCCAGATCCAGGCGCGCAGAAACCTGTTCAAGGCTGGATCTTTCACTTCAGCCAGCTCGCAGCCAATGCGGACGACCCGCCGTTGCTCCACGCGTTTCGCACGATCCGCAACGAGCTCTCGCTGGATGGCCCGGCGGCCCCCCTGTTGCGCTTTGGCGCCGAAGGGTTGAGTGTGATGGCCGCTCCGGTGTTCTCCATCAGCGAGTTCGAACCGCCCTCCGCCCCCTGGCGTCTTCACCAGAGCGTGCCCTGGCGCGAGTTGCTGCTTCGCTATGGAGTGGATGTGCTCGTGCCGTGGTTCATCCTCTCCTGCGGGCTCGCGGTGGTGGGGGTGTTGAGGTTCCAGACCCTGCGCCGGGGTCAGCAGGTGGATCGGCGCAACAGCCTGACTGCCCCAAAGGCGTTCCGCAGCCCCCGCTGGAGTGGGCTGCCGGAATCTTCCCAACCCACGCCTGAGCTGGCTGAGGTTGTGCCGTTGCTGGCCGGGCTGCAGAAAGCCAACCCCACGCCACTTCTGGTGGTGCTCACCCCCTTGATCCGCGCCTTTGATCACTCCGTTTCCAGCAGCATCTCGGCGCAGACCCGCCTACTGGCGCTGCTGGCAGAGGGCTTTGCCATCACCTTCCCGGCGGCCATGCTCTGCCGGAGCCAGGAACTGACCGACGCGTGAATGCCATGGTGGAGTTTTGTTGAGCTTTGAGGTGAGTCACACCACCCGCGTGATCATGGAGGGCATTGAAACCCAGAACCAGCTCACAAACTGGCGTCAGAACGGCATCAGCCATTTTCAGGGTTTTCTGTTCGCCTCAGCTGCACCGCTCAGCTCACCTGTGCGGAGTTGACATGCCCTGGTTTGTAAAGCTGGAAGAGGGCACGGTTGACCGTCGCCAGTTTGACAAGCACCTTCAGGCTCATCTCGCCTGGGTTCAAGAGCTCCAGGCCCGTGGGCACTGCCCCAGCACCGGTTACTGGCAGGAGTGCAAGGGAAAGCCCGGAGCCGGCGGCATGTTGCTGTTTCAGGCCAGTTGCTGGGAAGAAGCAGAAGCAATCGTGCGTAGTGATCCCCTCATCCAGACCGGAGCCGTGCGATGGATTCTGCATGAGTGGCACGTGGTTGCCGGCAACCTCATGCCCCCAAGGATCTCCGGACAGGCGCCGTAGCGCGCCTGCAGAGCAATAGAGATCAGAAGTGAGTCAACAGGCTCAGAAGCGAGCGAGGGCGGAGATCTTTACCAGTTTTTCTTTTTCGAAGCCTTCGAGTTCACCTACGTGAAGTAGACCATCCTTCACCAGGGTGGCAAACATAAAAATGAGTGATGAATCCCTGAGATCAAACTTTCCATCCATCTCGTGGCGTTTGGCACTCAGAAAGTCATGCAAACTCCAGACGTCGTTTGGACTCTCAGCCTGCTCCACGCGATGCTGGAGCGTGGCAATCAGCGCCGTGACCTCACGCTGATAGGCCAAGTCCATCGCTTTCTGCGCTGCTTCTTTTTCCTCGGGCGTCCAGCTGGAGTGCGTAACTTCCACCTTTCTTCAGAATTGATTTGTGTGTTATTCAGACCATAACACATTAAAAAACCTGCTGAGAGGCGGCTATGGAATGCACCTTCGTGCTGGCTGCTAGGTAGAACTACTCAGCCTGCTCGTGCGTTGTGGCGGAGTGCGTCCAGCGGCCGTTGTGTACGCCAGGTAGCTCATACCAGGCGGCCTCAGGATGTTGATGATGCTCCAAATGAAAACCGAAGTGATAGCAACTCACCAGGGACAGAAAGGCCGGCAGAGGCAGGCTCTCTACGTGGTGCACTCCATCCTCACCAGCCTGGCCAAGACGATGGGGAAGATAAGTTCCAAACAGGAACAATTGCACAGAGCTGAGCACCAACGGCAGCATCCAGAACAGCGCAATGTTGAGCGCAAGCGTTGGTGGTGTTGATGGTGAGGAGGCTGCTATCAGCGCAGCGGTGCCGATCCAGGCGGCGGCCAGGCCGCAGATCTGTGGCATCGAAAGGTAGCTACGCATGAAGCGCAGATACCAAACGGCGGCATGCACATTGACACCGTCATGAAAGTCGGGATCGCGCGATGTCCCCGGGTAGCCGTGGTGCTGAAGGTGCTTCTTGTGGCAGCTGCTGTAGGGAAGGCAGGCGTAGAGGCTCAGCGCCAGGCGGCCGAGGCGATGGTTCCAGCGCGGCACCGCTGGAAGGAGGCTGCCGTGCATGGCATCGTGGGCCACGATAAACAGCCCGGTCTGAAGGAATGTGCGCATCAGAATTTGCGAGCACAGCGTCAAGACCCCGATCCAGCTGCTGGGCATGGCCGTGAGGTTGCCCCGCAACAGCGCCACCAAGCTCACCAGCCACCCAACCACAATCAGCAGCGCCAACCCCAGCCCCGTCAACGACCCCAGCGTTGTGCCAACCGACGGTGTTGCCGAAACTGAGGCATCGGCTCCCATGATGATCGTCCTGATCCAGCGAGCGTGATCATCCTCGCGGCATGGCGCCGCTGCGATGGGCTCAGCGAATGAAGTTGAGCAGCTCCTTGGGGGAGGCCAGCAGATCGATGGCCACGAAGAAGATTTTCCCTTGCGGATCGATCAGGAAGCGCCAGGCCACATTCATGCCCACCCCGGCGCCGAACCATGGGGTTTGCACTCGGCCGGTCACCTTGATCTGGGTGTAACCGTCCGCGGCGGGTTCGGTGACCCCTTGATCAGGCAACAGCTTGAGGTTCTGGCAATCTTCCTTGAAGAAGCGCAGCACAGAGGGCTTGCCCACAATCGGGCGCTGGAAGGGAGGCTGAAGGGCGCCATCTTCGAGGAACAGCTCAATCAATGAATCGAAATCATTGGCGTTGAGCAGGTTCATGTAGGAGAGCACTGTGGTGTTGCTCACCCCTTTGATGCTCACCTCGCTGCGCTGGGAGAGCTCGGTGGGAGGAACCACCGGTTCAGCGATCCGCTCGGCATCTTCGATTTTGTTCGGGTCGAAGCCCATGTCGACGACCGCATTGCGCAGTACAGTGATCTGCTGCCCACCTTCCAGCCCCTTGATGGCGTTGAGGATGGCGGCCGCGTTGGCGGAGAGTTGATAACCCTGAGGAATCGGGGCCACCGTGCCCTGCTCCATCCACTCGCCAAGGCGGTACCAGAAACCAAGCTTGATGTTCGGTGACCAGATTGAGTAGGTGCGGGAAATCGGAGTATCCACGCGGTTGGCCAGATCGCACATCACCTGCGACTGATCCTCAAAGCTGAGTTGACGGATCTGATTGAGGGTGGGCTCGGCGAATTGCATCCGCGCCGCGCCAGGAGCCGCAATGGTGATTGTTTTCCCCATTTCCAGATAGGCGTACCAGATCAGAGCAAGCTGATCTTCATCGCTCAGCTGGTTGAACCGCGCAATCGTGGCCGGTACGACATCCGCTGAAAGAGTTGTCGGAAAAATGCCGCGAGCGTCTTCAAGCGTGATGGCCATGGGAATCCTTCGCTGCAGGGATTGTGACTATGGTAACAGTGTTAGCGGCTGACTCTTGTCACTCCCAAGCGGCTGCGGCGCAATGGGTTTGGCTTGACCCGAAGCCCGTGGGCTGCCCGGGGCCGCTGGCGCCCCTGGCCAGGTCTGCGCTCGCACTCACCGGCTGCGTTCGCCCAGAGTGGGTGCAAACCGTGCTTCCGGCAATGCTTCTCAACCCCTTCTGCCCTTTGCGGGGTGCAGCCGTGCTCAGCCTCAAGGCCACGGTGTTGCTGCTGCTAACCATGTTGATCAAGGCGCGCATCCAGATTCGCTTCTTTTCCGGCCTGGGCGTGCTGCTGCTCCTTCTTCAGACCCTCGCCTTCCTCGCCGCCGGTGGGTTGCTCAGTGCAGCCGGCGTGGGCGTGATGGCCATGGGCCGGCGGCGCTGAACGGCGGCCAGCTTTTGTGCTGGCGGCAACGGAGAGGGTGGGATTCGAACCCACGGAGGCTTTCGCCTCGCTGGTTTTCAAGACCAGAGCCATCAACCACTCGACCACCTCTCCAGGTGCCCCGCGATGGGGTTGTCAGATTTTCTCATGCCCGGCGCGGCGCCCCCACCGCCCCAGCCATAGGCTGGCCTGAGGCAACGCCGTAGAGAGCGGCAGGCGGTAGAGAACGGCGAGCCGCGGGCGGTGTTGAGTGGCGAGCCGCGCGGCTTTGAGTGGTTGATGCATTCGGAGCCGCTTGGTAGAACAGCAGCCGTTCGGCAGGAGATGTTGCAGCAGCGAAGCAGAACGGCAGATCGTGCCGCCGATGGATCAGCCGAGGCACAGGGCCGATGGATCAGCCCAGGCAAGCAGTTGGCTGGCCAGTTCTGATCGACGGCAGGCCCAGTATGCAGTTGTTGAATGCCAGAAGTGCAGCCGTTGAATGCACATCGGGCGGCAGTTGCTTGCCCAGCAGATACATTTCCGGCCGTTCCACGTGCGGCAGCTCATGCCTGGCAGCTTCGTGAGAGGCAGCGGTACCGCCAGTGCGTTGGCGCGCCAGTTCAATCTGTCACAGAGATCATGTGGCCGATAGGCTATCTCTGGTGCACCACGGAACCGGCTTACATGTGGCAAGGGTTGTCGGTTCTGTCCCATCCTCCCGCTGATATCGCAGCGCTCACAGAAGAGTTTGAGAAAGAGTCGAAGCTGGATGAAGTTTATATCGTGCTCTCGATCGGCGCCGGCCTGATCGCCTCTCTGGGCCTGGTGGCCGACAGCCCCGCGGTGGTGATCGGCGCCATGTTGGTGGCCCCTTGGATCCTGCCGCTGCGGGCCGTAGCCTTCGGCATCCTGCAGGGCCGGCTGCCGTTGGTGGTGAGCGCCCTGTTCACCCTGGCCACCGGCGTGCTGCTCACGATCGGCCTCTCCTATGGGCTGGGGCTTTCGGTGGGGCTGCCGGTGTTCGGCGCCGAGGTCCTGTCGCGCACCACGCCGAACCTGCTGGATCTGGGTGTTGCCCTGGTGGCCGGTGCGATTTCCACCTACGCCAAGGTGCGCAGCAAGGCGGTGTCGTCGGTGGCCGGCACTGCCATCGCCGTGGCCCTGGTGCCGCCGGTGTGCGTTTGCGGCCTGCTGCTCTCGGCCCAGCAGTGGGGGCCGGCGCGCGGGGCCGGCCTGCTGTTTCTGGCCAACCTGCTCGGCATCCTCAGTGGCGGGCTGCTCACCCTGGCGGCGGCTGAGCCCCTGTTTCGCCTGCAGCTCTGGCGCAGCCGCCTGGGCGCCGTGAGCCTGCTGCTCACCGCCCTGCTGCTGGTGCCGCTGTCGGGCAGCTTCCTGAATCTGGTGGGCATCGCCAAGCAGCGCTCGGCCCTGCTGCAGGTGGAGCAGGCGATCGCCGACAGCCTGCGCGCCAAGACGCTCGTGCTCGGCACCAACGCCCAGCTGCTGGGCGTCAACATCGACTGGGCCCAGAACCCACCGCTGATCCGCGCTTCAGTGAGTGTCACCAACCCCAACCTGCCCACGCCTCGCCAGGTGGCCGCCGTTCAAGACTTCATCAACACCCGGCAGCCGATCCGCTATCGCCTGTTGGTTCAGCGCGCCTCGATCGATGTGATCGGCCCGCAGACCGCCCCCAATCCCCCTGAGGTGCAGGAGCAACTCCTGGAGAATCCCCGTATCGCCGAAGCCGTTCGCAGCGACGCCGCGCCGGCGCCTGCCCCGGTGGTCCCGCCGGCCGGTTAGGGGCCGGCCTTGCGGCCGATCACCGCAAAAAAGGGATCCCCCTTGCCGCCCAGCCAGCCCAGCGGGCCCTGGGCCGGGGTGTCTTCCGCGATCACGGCTTCCACCGTCCAGCCCTGGGCGGCCAGCACCTTGGACACGATTTCGAGGTGGTCGCGGTCGCTGCCGTCGGTCCACACCTGGGGCGCCTTCTGAAAGAACATCCGGTTGGAGAAGGCCACGATCACCTGGCCGGCCGGACGCACCACCCGCAACAGCTCGGCGGCGATCGCTTCCGGTTGCTGCAGGTACTGCCAACCGGCCACGATCAGCACCGCATCCACGCCGGCATCGGCCAGGGGCAGCACCTGATCCCGGTTGAGGTTCTGCACCCAGTGGCGGTCGAGCCGTGGATTGGCTTCCAGCTCCCGGGCGTTGAGGCCATGGCCGATCACTTCGTCGTAGGTGAGGCCTTCGGGCAGGTGGCTCACCCAGCTGCTCATCAGATCCAGCACCACCGCGCAGGGGGGAATCCGTTCGCGGTAGAGCGCCGTGAGCCTGCTGCGGAAGCTGGCATCAAGGTGATGAACGAACCGGGGCTCCGCATAGAAGAGGGCGTCTTCGGAGCCATCGAGCTTCACCCGCTGGGCTGCGCTCAACACCTGCTGAACCATGGCGATGCCCGCGTGCTGTGAGTAGCCTGGCGCAGCCTGGCAGCGGCGGCGTCCTTGCGGTGGTGTGTTCCCCCCAGCCCGATGACGCCCCTTTCCGCCGCAGGCCCGATTGAAAGCGCGATCGTGCTGGCGGCCGACGACCCCCAGCAGCTCGCCGGCTTCTACGGGCTGCTGCTGGGTCGCGCGCCGGAGCCGGGGCTGAGCGCGCGGCACTGGCGCCTGCCGCTGCCTTCCGGTGGACGGCTGGAGATCTATGCCCCGTCCTCGCGGCGGCCCAGGCCGCGCCAGCACGGTCGCCTGGGGGTGTGCGCGACGCGGCCGGCCGGGCCAGATCCAGCCCTGCAGCTGCTGCACGATTGGCGGTTGCAGCTCCTGGCCCAGGGGGCCGTTGAACTGGAGCCGGTGCGGCTGGAGCCGTTCGGAGCGGAAGCCTGGATGGCGGATCCGGAGGGCAACCCGTTTTTGCTGCTGGTGCAAGGGTGACCGGTACTTGGGTGATCAGTGCATGGGTGATCGGTGCAAGCGTGAACAGATGTACAGAGCGATGGACGATTTTTGCTCGCCGTTCCATAATTCATTTGTCGGGATTCGGAGGCACCATTTGGCAGATACTCCCCCTGAACATCGATCAGGAGTGCGCTGACGTTTCGGACCCTGCTCCAACAGTCTCGCAGAAAGTGATGGCTTCCTGGTTGTTTTTTACAGCCGCCCAATGCATCGTTTCAGGTGCCCATGGGTATCGGTGAAGCCACTCCGTTGAACACCATGGCCCCAGGTGCCAGCGGCAGCAACTCCGCCCCACAACTTGATCTTCTGCGAATCGAATGATTCGCCCCTTGGTTCATCTGATTCAGCTGTGTTGAGATCACGCCAGTCATTGAACCTGGCCTGATCGTCACACCCCTATGGAGCGAAGTCCGGTGGCCTTGTCACCGGGCTTCCTCGTGGTGGATCACTGACGCGTCGCCGCCGCTGCAAGCCGCCGCAGCTTCAGGCCTCCGTGGCGTGGCGCCGCCGCAGGGCCCGCAGCATCGGAGCGAGCCGCAGGCGGTTGTAGCGCTGCAGCCACAGGCAGGGCAGGTTGAACGCGGTGGCGAAGCCAAGGCTGATCCACACACCCAGCGGCGGCAACCACAGGGCCGTGAGCATCCAGAAGGGCCAGAGCGCCAGGTGCACCAGTTCGGCGCGCCGGGTTTCCGCCACCAGGCGCTGCAGGGTGCCGGCATCCCGCCGCATCAGGCTGTTCTTGCGCACGCCCCCTGGCAGGGCGTCGCCGGCATCGGGCAGCAGGGATTTCCAGCGCCGGATCCCGAGCCGGCGCTCATAGCCCTTGGTGCTCTCCGGCCAGGGACGTCGCGCGGTCAGCCAGGTGTCACGCTCCAGGGCCGCCAGCGGCAGGCGCTGGGCCAGCCAGCCGATCAGCAGCGACCACACCAGCCACCCCAACGCGCAGGCGAGGGCCGCTAGCGCGTTGGAAAACGCCTGCCTTTCCATTCGATCGTGCCCCGCTCAAGGTTCAGGATGGCCCGGAGGAACACCCCCAGGAAAAACAGCACCGGCAGCGGAAAGATCAGGCAGATCCAGCCGAAATCGCCCACCCGCCGGGTGATCACCAGCAGTTGCAGGGCGAACGCCAGGTAGAGCACCAGGTTGGCGGCCAGGGAGGCATCCCCCACCATCGGCCAACCCAGCAACGCCGCCGGCAGGCACCAGGCCGCCCAGAACAGACCGGACAGCCAGAGCAGCACCGCCAGCATCCACAGCCAGCGCACCTCACCGGCGGCGGTGGCGAAATTCTTGGCGAAGCCCACCACCATGTCGTGGAGGCCGCCGGGGTACATGCGGTACCCGATCAGCCCATCGCCGATGTAGGCGCTCACCGGCAGCCCGGCCTTTTCGTAGAGGTGGCCCATGAACCAGTCTTCGACCACCTTGCCGGCCACCGCTGCGTGGCCGCCGACCCGGTCGTAGTCGACCCGGCTGGTGGCCATGGACGGACCGAACGCCACGCCACATCCCGGCCCCATCGGCACCGCCATCAGCCCCACCAGGTTGAACAGCATCGAGAGCTGTTCGTAGGGCTTTTCGGTGCGGTGGAACGGTTGCACCGACACCAGCCCGCCCAGCGCCTGGCGCGTGGCCACCAGCCGTTCCAGAAAGGCGGGCTGCGGCTCGGTGTCGGCGTCGAGGAACACCAGGATGTCGCCTGTGCTGGCGCGGACGCCATGGTGCAGGGCCCAGGTTTTGCCGCACCAACCTTCGGCCAGAGGCGGCGGTTGCATCACCCTCACACCGGCGCTCTCGGCAATGGCTGCCGTGCGATCACTGGAGTGATCGTCGATCACGATCACCTCAAAGCCCTTGAGGCTCTGGGCGCGCAGGGCGGGCAGCAGGTTGGGAAGCGTGCGCTCCTCGTCGCGGGCGGGGATCAGCACGGAAATCTTCAGGTTCCCCTGCAGCCGGCGCTCGGGGAGCCGCGTGAGCCGCAGGCAGAGGGCCCAGCCCAGCAGCCAACGCACCACAAGAGAGATCGCCACCAGGTCCAACGGTCGGCTCCGGCGGTATCTCTCCAAGCTAGGTACGAAGCCCCGTGGTGAGAACACCGCAGCAAGGGCGGACACCCCACTTGTTGCGCTGATGTGGGGCCGGTGCGGTTACCAGGCGAGCTTCGGCAGCTCCCGGAACACCTTGCGCACGCCGGCACTCCACTCACCGCTCAGCTGCTTGAAGTAGCTGTCCCCTTCCGCGAAGCGGCGGCGGTGCTGGATCATCAGGCTGTCGCGCTCGTAGAGCAGCAGGTCGATCGGCATGCCCACCGATAGGTTGCTGCGCATGGTGGAGTCGAACGACACCAGCACACACTTGGCCGCTTCCGCCAGGGTGGTGTCGGGGTCGATCACCCGGTCGATGATCGGCTTGCCGTACTTCGCCTCGCCGGTCTGCAGGAACGGGGTGCCCTCACTGGCTTCGATGAAGTTGCCTTCGGCGTACATGCGGAACAGCCGGGGCGCCTCTCCTTGGATCTGCCCGCCCACCAGGAAGGAGGCGTTGAAGCCGCCGGCGGCTCCTTTGAGATAAGGGCCATCGCGGTCTTCGATCGCCCGCACCGCATCGGAAACGAGCCCCATCACATCAAACATGGTGCGGGCTGTCCACACGTTGGGTGTGCCGTCGTCAACGTCGGCGCGCTGGCGCAGCAGGCTGATCACCGCCTGGGTGCCGGCCAGGCTGCCGGAGCTGAGCAGCACCAGCACCCGATCACCGCGGCGCTCAAACACGGTCATCTTGCAGAAGCTGGCGAAATCATCCAGGCCCGCATTGGTGCGTGAATCGGAGGCGAACACCATGCCGCTCTCCAACAGCACTGCCACGCAGTAAGTCATGCCGCCCACACCTCAAACGACTCCAGCACCGAAGGCCCGAAGCTGGTGGTGAGGGCCACATCCGCCGCATCCCGGCCCCGGGCGATCAGGATCCGCCCGATCCGCGGGATGTTGTTGCGCGGGTCGAAGACGTGCCAGCCCTGGCCGAGGTAGGCCTCGAACCAGGCCGAGAAATCCATGGCGGAATGGGGCGGGAGCACCGCGATGTCGCTCAGATAACCGGTGCAGTATCGCGCCGGGATGTTCATGCAACGGCAAAGGGCGATGGCCAGATGGGCGAAATCACGGCACACCCCCACCCTGCTTTCGAAGGTCTGCAGAGCTGATTTGGTCGGGCTTGAGCGGTTGTAGTCGAAGCGCACGTGCTTGTACACGAAATCGCAGATCGCCTGCACCCGCTCCCAGCCCTCAGCTGCCTGGCCGAACTGGGACCAGGCGAAGTTCGTGAGCAGGTCGCTCTCACAGAAGCGGCTGGCCAGCAGGAACAGCAGGGCATGATCCGGCAGTTGCTCCACCGGCTGCTGCTCCAACCAGGGCAGCACTGGATCGGGCAGACCGCGGTCGGCCACCAGGCCGTTGCCCCGCAATCGCATCAGCCCAGCCGGGGCCAACAGCCGGTAGCAGTGGTTGCCGTAGGTGTCGATGTAGGCCTGGCAGGGCACCTCCGGCAGCAGCTGCAGCGGATCGGCTTCGAGCAGATCGCTGGCGCGGGATTCATGCACCCCCAGGATCACGATCATCGGTGTGGCCCGCTCACAGCGCAGCAGCAGGTCGAAGCCCACGCGGATCTGTAGAGGATGTGGCGTCGGCGGAGCCAGATCGGCTGGCGTTGGCGTTGTGCTGTCAGGTCTGTTCATGGCCCAGCCTACGGACGTCTGCCCTTACCGCAGCGGCGGGAATCCCTCCGCCAGAGCGTCCAGCAGCACGGTCGCGAGCCGCTCCACCCACTCGCGCTGCCCGGCGTCGCTGGCCAGCAGGTCCTGGCGGATTTCCAGTTCCACATGCGGAATCCGGCGTTGCTCGCCATGCACGACCACCGTGTAATCGCTGGCATCACTCACCGCGTAGGGCTCGTTGTTGCCCACACGCAGCCCCTGCTCCCGCTCCAGCCGCTGGCGCACCAATCCGGCCAGGCGGTCATCGCGGCCATGCAGCACGCCCACATGCCAGGGACGCACGTTGCCTGCATGCACCGGCGTGAAGCTGTGCAGGGCCACCAGCGCAGTCGGGCGGGTCTGCTGCGTGCGGGCCTCCAGCTCGGCGCCGATGCGCTGGTGGTAAGGGTGGAACAATTCCTCCATCCGTTGCTGCCGCTCGTCTGCGGAGAGGCCGGCGTTGGCGGCGATGGGGGTGTGTTCGCTGAGGCACACGATCGAATCGGGCGCCTCGGGAGGGCGGTTGGCGTCGATCACCAGCCGCGAGTAGTTGTGCAGGATCAGAAAGGCGTCGAGCCGCGCCGACAGCCCCAGCCCCAGCTCTGCCACCCCCAGATCCCAGGCCACGTGTGTGTCGAGCACCGCCTCGCTCAGGTTGAGGCCGGCCAGGCGGCGCGGAATGGCCCGGCCGGCGTGATCGGCTGTGAGCAGCAGCGCGGAGCGGCCGGTGGGGCGAACGACCCGGAACACGGCCGGATCCGTTGGCTCCAGCAGGGGCTTCAGCTGCAAGGTCTGGCTGTCAATGGCGAACCCTAAGGCGGGTCTGTCCGCCCTACTGCAGCCGCTTGGGAATAGATCAACACGCTGTAGGGGGCCAGTGCCACCGACGCTGACCAGGGAAGCCCGTCTCTGCTGGGAGCCACAGCCTCAACATCAGCGCAGAGATGATCATCGAATAGATCGCTGTAGCCCTGCCAGTTGCTGTTGAAGCGCAGCTTCCAGCTGCCGGGCCCAGGGAAGCCCACGGCGTAGTTGTGCTGGAAGCCGCTGAGGAAGTTGGCGATCACCACCACATCATCTCCAGGGCCGCCTTGATCCCAGCGGTGAAATGCGATCACTTTGCGCGCCTCATTGAGATGAAACACCTCGGTGAACTGCCCACACAGCCCGCGAGAGATGCCCTCACGGTTGAGGCGAAGGCGGATTAGATCCTTGTATAGCCGCAGAATGCCTCGAAACTCATCCCGTTGATCCCAGTCGACGGGTACGGAATCACGAAACCAGCCCCCCTCCAGAAACTCCTGCCCCTGGAAGAGCATGGGAATGCCCGGCGCCGTCAGTACCATGGCGGCAGCCATGGTGGAGCGCTTCTGCGCAAACCAGCCGGTGGGATCCTCAGGGTTGACGTCCTGCGGAATGCGTGACTGGCCGTTGGCCACATCGTCGTGGGATTCGCTGTAGATCACGCGCTCGAAAGCGTTATCGTTGAAGCGGTAGAGGATGGCCTCTCTGATGCTTTGCAAGGAGCGGTCTTCATCCTGCGTTGTGATCACCGCCTGGCGAATCTGTCGCACGAAGCGGGGGTCCCACTGCGAACCGAAGCCAGCGCCACCAGCGCCCACATCCTTGGTGATCCAGGCATTGCTCTCCAGATCTTCGCCGATGGTGAGGAAGCCAGGCTGCAGTTGAGCGGCGGTTTCATTGATGGCCTGCAGCAGGCTCCAACCATCTGGAAGCTGCTCGGTGCCTGCATCATCGATGCTGCGGATGAACAATGTGCTATCGAAGCGCAGGCCGTCAAGGTGATACTCGTTGATCCACATGCGCACGTTGTCAAGGATGTACTGGCGCACTTCCCCGCGGCCGTAATCGGGCCGTGTTTCTCCCCAGGGCGTGAGCGCACGATGATCGTTGTAGAAGTAGATGCCGCCTTTGTTGTTTTCATGCCAGCCATCAAACTGCCAGAGGTCAAGATCGCTGGGGCCGAAATGATTGTAAACAACATCAAGAATCACGGCGATTCCAGCGGCGTGTGATTCCTTGATGAACTGCTTGAAGCCCAGGGATCCGCCGTAATCCGAATCAACCGCAAAGATGTTCGATGGGTT
>CALFOF010000312.1 GCA_937919075.1 uncultured Cyanobium sp.
GCCGGTGGGTCAGAGCGATGACCGCGCTGCCAATTTGCGCAAGGGCTATCCGCTCCATCCAGAGCTGATCGAAACCCTGATGCAGAAGACCTCCACCCTGGAGAACTTCCAGCGGGTGCGGGGCATGCTGCGGCTACTGGCCCAGACGGTGGGCCAGCTCTGGCGTGAGCAGCCACGGGGCGTCACGGCCGTCCATCTCCACCACATCGATCCGGGCAACGAGCGGATTCGGCTGGAGCTCTCAACCAAGCTGGGCTTGCAGGCCTTCATCCCGGCGATCCGGGCGGATGTGTCCACCACACCGGAAGAAGGAGGCAAGGCCCTGTCCCAGAGGCTGGATGCCCAGGAGTTCACAGGGATGGAGCCCTATGGCTCCATGGCAGCGCGCACAGTGCTGTTCCACTCCCTGGCCTTCAACGAACCGCTGAAGGGCCTCAGCCGCCTGGAGCTGAACTACAGCCTCTATGCCCCGGCTGTGGATCCGGCCTTTGTCGACAAGGCGGTGCGCCTCTTGCAGGAGGAGTCGGAGTATCTCGACGACAGCGGCACCAGCAAGCTGCGCTTCCTTACCGACGCCAACCTCAACCAGATGGTGAGGAAGCGAGAGGGGCAGTTCGATCTGGAGAGCGTGCGTGAGGAGCTGAACCGGCGCATCGGCACGATCTTCGCCAAGCAACGGCTAGAGCCTGTGCTGTTCCCGTCCAGCCCGGCTGATATTCCCGACGACACCGATGGCCCCTATCTGGCGGTGATCCACTGGGAAGGCCACACCGTGGAGCAGGCGAACATCCACCTACCGGAGCTGGTGGTGCGGCTGTTCAAGGAGAAGGGCGACAACGCCAATGTGCGCCTGAACCGCAACAACCTGGTGTTCGTCTGCGCCGATGCCCTGCAGGTGGACGACATGCTGCGCAAGGCCCGCACCTACCTGGCGCTGCAGCAGATGCAGCAGGGGGATCTGTTCGCCAGCCTGCAGTCGCACCAGCAGGATCAGGTGAAGGAGCGCTACGGCCAGGCGCAGCAGGGCTTCGCTCTGGCGGTGCAGCAGTGCTACCGGCATGTGTTCTATCCCGAGCGGGGCCAGTGGCCCGAGGTGCCCCTCACCCATGCGGCCATCACAGTCACCAGCGCCAGCAGTGAGCCTGGGGTGGGCCAGAAGCAGGTGGAGCGGGTGCTGCGCGAAGCCCGCGAGCTGGTGTTGGCAGAAGATGCGCCGCCGGCCCCGAACTACATGGCCGACAAGACACCCCTGAAGCGCGTGGGGGTGATGAGCACGCGGGATCTGCGCAACGAGTACTACCGCGACCCAGCCCTGCCGCCGGGAACGCTCTCCATCAGTGAGGACGCAAAGATCTTCACGATGGACAAGGCGCTGGAGTTGAGCGTCTGGCCGCCGAAGACTTCAGACCCAGACGCTGAAACTGGCGTGGATCAGCCAACCGTGTTTGGCGGTGACGCTGGAACAACTCCGGTGGACAAAGGGGGAGAGACGGGAACCACTATTCAGGTGGGGCTGGGTTCTACCAGCACCGGCAGCGGCGGAGCAGGCGTTGCGGCACCTGTAGAGCCTGGGGTGATCAAGCGCACCGACAATGTGAAGACAGCCCTGACCCAGCTGGCCCAGCAGGTGAGCAGCTCGGGCAAGGCGATCAAGAGCCTTACCTGGCGGATGAACAGTGGCGATGGCTTCCTGCCGATGGCCCTGCTCAAGGCCGAGCCTGGCGCCACGGTGCGCGTCGAAATGATGGAGGGCGGCTGGAGCAGCGGCGACGGCAGCGCCGAATGGAGCTTCACCTTCAACGGCACGCCTGAGGAGGCCACCCACCTGCGGGGCTTCATCGAGGGCCAAGGGCGCCGAGGCGGCGAGAAAGATCTGGACATCAAATACCAGCTCGAGTACGACCCTCCCCTGCGCTGGGATGACGGCGGTGAGGCCTGGATCGGCCGCCTCACTAGAGCCGGCCTGGGCACCCAGACCGCCACGATCCACCTGGAGCTGAGCACAGCTACCGAGGGTCAGCCATGACCCAGGCCATCACCTCAGGCCGGCCGGCCTACGAACTGCGCAGCAAGCAGCACGGCCCCAGTGATCTGGAGCTGGAGGTGTGGCAGGTGCCCAGCACCGCCACCCCCGAATTGAAGGAGCCCCGTCGGGTGGCGGGCCTTGGCGGCCACAAGTTGCTGCTGGTGGAGGGCGCAGTGCTTCGGCGCCTCAAGGCCGAGAAGGTGAGCCTGGCCAAGCTCAAGAAGGGCGAGGCCAGGCGGGATCCCCTCTCGGAAGATCTCGCCCTGGCGATGGGGCTGCTGTTCAAGCTGCTGGCCCCGATGCGCAACGTGGCGGGAATCGAGAACTGTGCGCGTGGCATCGATGCCATGGCCCGCGAGGAGGCGGCCTGCTGGCTGGGGATGGCGATGCACCGCAAGAACCCCCGCCGAGTGCTGGCGGCACTGCGCCTGTTGCTGAGTGCGAACCAATGACCAGGCCAGAATGCTGTCGATGACACCTCTCACCGCCACCGCTCATCACCCCAGCTGGCGCGAGATCCGAGCTGGCTTCCTGTCCGATGCTGAGGTGCAGCAGGCCTACCAAGGGCTGGAGCCCCGCTTCGATATGCAGCGCAAGCTGATTGAGCTGCACCAGAAGCAGGCGCGAAGCAGTGACCAGAGTTGACAATAAGCCGTCTATGGGTTGACAATAAAGTCAGCTTGCTGGAGGTGGGGTGCCGGCGATTCGTGATCGGGGAGCAGCCATACGCACGTTCATCGTGGCGAACGTGGAGAAGCATCCCGCCGACATCGTCCGGCGGGCCTCGGAGAAGTTTGCCTGCTCTCGCCAGGCCATCCACAAGCACATCCATCGCCTGGTGGAAGAAGGAGCTTTGGTTGAGAGCGGGCAGACGCGCAGCAAAACCTATGCCCTGGCCGAGCTTCTGTCCTGGGAGAAGAACTATGCCGACTTCGCCGCCCTCGATGAGAGCCGCGCCTGGCTGGAGGATGTGCGCGGGCAGCTGGAACCGCTAGCCAGCAATGTGATGGGGATCTGGCAGTACGGCTTCACGGAGATGTTCAACAATGCGCTGGATCACGCCGGCGCCACCTACATCCATGTGACCGTGAAGAAAACAGCCGCTGCCAGCCAGGTGGTGATCTCTGACGATGGAGTGGGCATCTTCCGCAAGATCAAGCAGGCCATGGGGCTTATCGACGAACGCCATGCCGTGCTGGAGTTGGCCAAGGGCAAGTTCACCACCGATCCTTCGCGCCATTCTGGCGAGGGAATCTTCTTCAGTTCCAGGATGTTTGACGATTTTTCGATCATCTCTGGCAATGTCTTTTTCTCCCATCTGGCCCAGGCACCGGAAGACTGGATCCTCGAAACCAGCAACGCTCCCGGCACAGTTGTGACCATGGAACTGAACAACCACACGTCGCGTTCAGCGAACACCGTGTTCAAGAAGTTCACCAGCGGTGACAGCGCGGGATTCACCAAAACCGTGGTGCCCGTGCGGCTGGCCCAGTATGGCGACGACAATCTGGTATCGCGGTCCCAGGCAAGGCGCTTGATCACACGCTTTGAACGCTTCAAGACGGTGGTACTGGATTTCAAAGGCGTGAAGATGATCGGGCAGGCCTTTGCCGACGAAGTCTTCCGAGTGTTCCGACTAGCCCACCCGGAAGTTGAGCTGATTGCCTTGAATCCCACCATGGAGGTGCAAGGAATGATCGCTCATGTGATGCAAAGCTCATGACAAAATGCCTGATCGAAGAGTGGCTGCCGATCGCCGAGATCGGTATCGAGAGTGTGCGCGAACGCACCCCGATGACGCCCTTCCCGGCGCCCAACCGGCTGCATGTGTGGTGGGCGCGGCGGCCGCTGGTGGCCTCGCGGGCGGCGGTGCTGGCCTCGCTGCTGCCGGCCGATGCCGATCGCACTATTTTCCGGCATGTGCTGGGGATTCATGGGGATCCGGTGGCGGCGAAGAAGGCCATGGACAAGGCCAAGCGCACCGGCATCCGGATCGACAACCCCTACGGCTACGACCGTGCCTTCCAGTACAGCCCCAGCGAGAAAGAAGAGTTCTGGCTCTTGGAGGAAACTCAGAAGCTCGGCATCGACCAGCCCACTGTTCTCGACCCAACGGCTGGGGGAGGCGCCATTCCGTTCGAGGCCCTGAGGCTCGGATGCCACACCCTGGCCAACGACATCAACCCGGTGGCCGTGTTGGTACAGAAGGGCACCTATGAGTGGCCATCAACATTCGGGCGAGCGGTTGTCGGGGAACACGAGCGGATCGCGGCAGTGTTTCGCCATCGCCTGGAGGAGCGGCTTTCGGTGCACTTCCCCCAGCACCAGGCGCCCGACCAGCTCGACTGCACCTACCTCTGGGCTCGCACCACTCACTGCCCTTACTACGCCGGAAAGGTGCCGCTATCACCGAACTGGAAGCTGGCACCCGATGGCACCGGTGTGCGTGTACTTCCGCAGCTGGGCACTGGCCCGGGCGATGAAAGCCGCCATTGCCGCTTCGAGATCGTGGCCAGCGCGAAGGAGCAAAGTGAGGGCACGGTTAAGGGCGGCGATGCCACCTGCCCCTATCAGGACTGCGGCCGCGTGATCGACGGCGACAACGTGAAGCAGCAGGCCCAGGCCGACGGCATGGGCGAGCAGCTCTTCGCAGTGATGTTCAAGCACCGTCTGGCTACCGCCTACACCAAGACCGGGAAACAGAAGAAAGACAAGTGGGAGAGGGGCTACCGGGCTCCGCGGCCGGAGGACGACAACAACACCCAGATTGCCGCGGCTCTGGCCGAGAAACTGCCGGAGTGGGAGGCGCTTGACCTGGTGCCGAATGAGGAACTTCCGTTCGGGTATGAAACCAACATCCGCTGGCCTCTCCATCTCTATGGCATCAAGCGCTGGACGCAGTTCTTCTCGCCCCGCCAACTCCTCTGCCATGGCACCAGTGCGGAGATCTTCCGAGAGTTGTTGACCGAGGAATCGGCCAAACCCGAGGGTTTGAGTGAGCTGACCCGGGCGGCACTGGGTTATCTCTGCATCGGCCTCGACAAGATGCTCAACTACAACTCTCGGATGTCTGTGTGGATGCCAACGCGCGAAGTGGTGGCCAACACTTTCAACCGCCATGACTTCGCTTTCTGTTGCTCCCACGCCGAGATGGCGCCTTTGATTGTTGGACTTGGATACGACTGGGCCTTTGGGCAAGTAGCAAAGTGCATCGACGAACTGATTCATCTTGTCGAACCAGGTAGTGACGATGCCACCTATGCGGGCCCCTTGTTCGCCGCCACGTCTGTTACAGCCGCAAACGCACAAGTGCCTCTGTATATTTCTTGCGGATCCGGCGATTCTCTCCCCCACATTGATTCCTCAAGTGTGGATGCCGTGGTGATGGATCCTCCGTACTACAACAATGTGATGTACGCGGAGCTTTCTGACTATTTTTATGTGTGGCTGAAGCGCACGGCTGGTCTTCTCTATCCTGATTTATTCATGGCGTCCTTCACCAACAAGGAAGACGAAGCCGTCGCTAACCCGGCACGCCACCCTGGAGACAAAGCTGCCAAGGCCAAAGCTGGGAAGGACTATCGGGAAAAAATGGCCAAGATATTCCTCGAGTGCCGCCGGGTCTTGAAAGACGACGGCGTGATGACGCTGATGTTCACCCACAAGGCCACGGGCGCCTGGGATGCCCTCACCAAGGGGCTGATCGATGCAGGCTTCATGATCACCGCCTCCTGGCCGATCAACACAGAAGCCGAAGGTTCCCTGCACATCAAGGACAAGGCCGCGGCCAACAGCACCATCTTCCTGGTCTGCCGGCCACGCCCAGAGCGAGATCCTGCTGAGGCGGTGCAGTACTGGGAAGACCTTGAACCCCGCTTGGCCGCGGCCGTACGCGAGCGCATCGCCGACTTCCAGGAGGGTGGCATTCGCGGTGAGGACCTCTACCTCTCCTGCTACGGCCCCGCCCTGGAGGAGTTTTCGCGCCACTGGCCAATCAAGCGCGGACAGCCCAAGCCGATCGAGGAGAAAACCAAAAAGCGGGGCCGTTCCCAGCTCACCTTGGAGGAGCTGCTCGGGGAAGACGATCCCTACGCGGTGAGCCCAGAAGATGCCCTCGATGCCGCCCGCCGTGAAGTAAAGGCCTGGCGCATGGAGAAGCTCACATCGGGATCGCGTCGCGCCCAGCTCGATCCCCTCACCGAATGGTTCGTGCTCGCTTGGGATGCCTTTCAGGCACCGCAGTTCCCGTACGACGAAGCACTGCGACTCGCCCGCGTTGTCGGTCTCGACCTCGACAAGGACGTGGTGGGCGTACTGGCCGAGAAGAAGGCCAGCGATCTGATCCTTTGGGACAGCTCCACCAGAGCGACCAAGGGCAAGCTCGGTGCACCCGATGGCACCAAATCCTGGATCGATGCCATCCACCACTGCGCCCACCGTGCCCGCAGCATTGACCTCAACGCCGCCAAGCAGCTGCTCGATGACAACGGGCTGGCCAACAGCCCCGTCTTCCTTACCGCCCTGGAGGCCGTGCTCGAAGTGCTGCCCCTCTCCGCCCGCTACACCGGCTTCGATCCGGTGAAGGCTGCTGCGCCTGCGGCCTCCGATTTCGAGGCGCTGGAAAACCTGCGACGCCTCGCCCTGGCCGAGCAGGTGCCCGCGCCCAAGCAGCTGGAGTTGGTGCTGGCTGAGCTGGCCGAGGCATCCTGAAGATGGGAGAGCAACCATGACCACAACCCCCAGAGCCACCGTCAGCGAAGCCCAGCTGCGGCAGATGGCTGCAGAGATCCATGCGGAGATCCCGGATGCCGAGGTGCGCCTGTTCGGCTCCCATGCGCGCGGCGACGCCAGGCCCAGTTCCGATGTGGACCTGATGATTACCGTCAGCGACGACTGGTACGCCACTCACAACTGGTTTGAGGTGCTCGGGCAGCTTTGGAACAAGCTCGCCCACCATCGTGTTCCGGTGGACCTGCTCCTGTATCCCCGCAGCAAGGTGGAGGAGCGGCGCCTCTGGCTCAGCCATGTGATCGCTCAAGCCCATCGGGAAGGAAGGGTGCTGGATGGCCCGCACTGAAGCTCAGGCCATGCTTCGCGTCGCCAGGCGCGATCTCAGGGCAGCACGGCTGCTGGCGGTGGACGAGGCCGATGAAGCCAGCTGGGGCTTCCAGATGCAGCAGGCGATTGAGAAAGCCTTCAAGGCCTGGATTCTCAGCCGCGATCTCAAAGCCCCATTCACCCACGACATCGCCGAACTTCTGCAGATTCTGAGCGAACAGGGCATCGAGATCAGTCCTTACCTGCAGTTCTCGCAATTCACCCTGTTCGCTGTTCAACTCCGCTACGACGATGAACCGGAGTCTCTGGATCTCGATCGCCAGCACTGGCTGACGGTGGTGCAGGCCCTGCTGGATGAGGTGGATCTGCGGATTGAAGGGCGCGCGCCATGACACGGCTACGCGATCACGACTGGCAGTACAGCTTCACCAGCTCCCAGGACAACCTGCTGGAGGGCTTCTACCGGCCTGCTCTGCAGGAAGCCATCCGCTACTGGCGGATCACTGGCTATTTCTCCAGCCGTTCGTTGTTGCAGGTTCTCGATGGCATTGAGCACCTGGTACTGGCGGCAGAAGATGGCCAGGGCCATGGCCAGATCCGACTGATCACGGGCTTCTTCATGAGCCAGGCTGATCTCCAGGCACTCGCCAGCGGCCTTACCGCTGAGCAGCTGCTCGAACGCCAGCTGGTCGCCCAGTTCCCCTTCCGCGATGTGCAGCCCGGGGATGGCAGCGCTGCGGATCTGGCCGCTGAGCTGCTGGCGTGGCTGGTGCAGCAGGGCCACATGGAGCTCAAGGTGGGATTGCCGTTACGCAACGGCCAGATCAGCAACGATGGCGGCATCTTCCACGCCAAAGACGGCGTCATCGAAGACCGCCATGGCGATCGCCTCGCCTTCCGGGGCAGCATCAACGAAACCCCCAATGGCTGGAGCACCAACTACGAGGTGTTCGAGCTGTTCTGCAGCTGACGCGGTGAGGAACACCGCGTCGACGACAAGGAGCGCCATTTCCTGCGCCTCTGGCAGAACGATGACCCTGGCGTCCGCACCTTTTCGCTGCCGGAAGCCTTCCGCCAGGAGTTGGCGATCTACGCCCCCGCAGAAGGCCTGCTGCCCCGTCGCCTTCCAGACGACGTTCGGGATCGACTGCTTGGCAGCAGAGATTCCTCAGAGGCAGACTCCACTGCCGCCCCCCCGCCAGGTCTCGATCTCGACGAACGGCGCCGCATCGTCTGGAGCTACGTCCTCAAGGCCGCCGCCAGCGATCGCCCCGGATGTGAGCGGGTGGGCGAGGCCACCAGTGCGGTCACCCCCTGGCCCCACCAGCAGCGTGCTTTTCAGCGTCTGTGGCGGCAGTGGCCGCCCAGGCTGCTGATCGCTGATGAGGTGGGCCTCGGCAAAACGGCGCAGGCGGGCTTGCTGCTGCGCCAGGCCTGGTTGAGCGGCCGGGCCCGCCGCATGCTGGTGATGGCACCCGCCTCAGTCCTCAAGCAGTGGCAGCGGGAACTGCGCGAGAAG
>CALFOF010000313.1 GCA_937919075.1 uncultured Cyanobium sp.
GAAAATACCCCGACCCTGGGTCATGGATCGGAGCTGGGTGGCGTAGCCGAACATCTCGGCCAGGGGCACCTTGGTTTGGACTTTGGATTGTCCGTTGTCGATGGACTGGCCTTCGACCTGCCCGCGACGTGAGGAGAGGTCGCCGATCACCGAACCGAGGTAATCCTCGGGGATTTCGACTTCCACCTTCATCATCGGCTCAAGGAGTACAGGATTGCACTTCTTGACGCCGTCCTTGAAGGCCATCGAACCAGCGATCTTGAAGGCCATCTCCGAAGAGTCGACATCGTGGTAAGACCCGTCCACCATGGTGACCTTCACGTCGATCATCGGGAAACCGGCAATCACGCCGGACTGGCAGGTTTCCTTCATGCCGTTTTCGGCAGGACCGATGTATTCCTTCGGTACGATGCCACCAACGATCTTGTTGACGAAGGCGAAGCCTGAGCCGGGTTCGCCGGGCTCCATTTCGATCACCACGTGGCCGTATTGGCCTTTGCCGCCGGTCTGGCGGGCGAACTTGCCCTCGCCTTTGGCCTTGCCACGGATCGTTTCGCGGTAAGACACCTGCGGAGCGCCGATGTTGGCTTCCACCTTGAATTCCCGCAGCATGCGATCCACCAGGATTTCCAGGTGAAGCTCGCCCATGCCGGCGATCACTGTCTGGCCGGTTTCAGGGTCAGTAGAAACGCGGAAGGTGGGATCTTCCTCAGAGAGGGATTGCAGCGCCTTGGAGAGCTTCTCCATGTCCCCCTTGGTTTTCGGCTCCACCGCCACCGAGATCACCGGTTCAGGAATGAACAAGGATTCAAGAATGATCGGAGCACTCTCCACGCAGAGGGTGTCGCCGGTGGTGGTGTCCTTGAGGCCGAGCACGGCGCCGAGATCGCCTGCGCGCAGTTCGTCCACCTCCTCCCGGTCGTCGGCTTTGAGCAAGATCAGGCGGGAGATGCGCTCCTTCTTGTCTTTGGTGCTGTTCATCACATAGCTGCCCTTCTGCAACACCCCGGAGTACATCCTCACGAAGGTCAGTTTGCCGTAGGGGTCAGCCATCACCTTGAAGGCAAGGGCGCTGAACGGAGCGCTGTCATCGCAGGGACGGTTGGACTCGGTGCCATCGGGCAGCAGGCCGGTGATCGGGGGAACGTCCACCGGGGCTGGCAGATAATCGACGACGGCGTCAAGCACCAGCTGGACGCCCTTGTTCTTGAAGGCGGATCCGCAAAGCATGGGCACCAAGCCGTGCTTCACCACGCCGACGCGAATGCCTTTGACCAACTGCGCGTCGGTGAGCTCGCCGTTCTCCAGGTAGCTGTCCAGGAGCTCCTCGTCGGTTTCGGCCACCGATTCCATGAGTTTGCCGCGCCAAAGAGCGGCTTCTTCCTTCATGTCATCGGGGATGTCTGACTCGAGGATGTCGGTGCCGAGATCGTTTGTGTAAAGGATCGCCTTCTGGCGCACCAGATCGATGATGCCCTTGAGATCACCCTCGGCACCGATCGGCAGTTGGATGGGTGCCGCGTTGGCCTTGAGTCGATCTTTGATCTGGTCGTAAACCTTCAGGAAGTCGGCGCCCGTGCGGTCCATCTTGTTGACGAACACGATGCGGGGCACGTTGTAGCGGTCGGCTTGCCGCCACACGGTTTCCGACTGGGGCTGAACCCCACCCACGGCGCAGAACACAGCCACCACACCATCGAGCACCCGCATCGACCGCTCCACTTCAATCGTGAAGTCGACGTGCCCAGGGGTATCAATGATGTTGATGCGGTTGTCTTTCCAACTGGTGGAAATGGCCGCCGCAGT
>CALFOF010000314.1 GCA_937919075.1 uncultured Cyanobium sp.
AAACCCTACCCACGCCGAACGCTCGCCGCTCAAGCAATGGTACACGCGTACCAGCGGCGCGGCAGGCAAGGCGGAGCCCCCCTCAGATCCGCAAGCAGCTGCAGCCCCGGAGTGGGCCTGGCCCCTGCACCGCCAACAACCCACAGCCGCATCAGGCGCCGCACGACTTGCAGCCCTAAACCCCCAGGCCAGCCACAGCCCTGCGGCCGATGTTCCAAACAGCACTACCGGCAAGACCGCTTGACCACCGTCCGCACCACTTCGGCGTAGCTGGCCATTTGCTCAGGGGTGATCAATCTGAAACTCCATGCAACGGCTCGCGAAGGTGGGGGCTTGGCGGCTGAGGATCTGGAGCAGGGCCTGGGCGGTACGGGCTGGGTTGCGCTGCCGCGCTGCGATGGTCTCCAGGCAACAGTGAATCGCGCCTGGGGCTAGATCCAGCAGGTTGCAGAGGAACTGATCGGGCGTCACGGCCTCGATCCCCAATGGCTCCAGGACCACAGCCGGGAAGTGCCGCACGTTGAGGGTGACGATCAGCTCGGCCTTGGCCGCGATGGCTGCCGCCAGCACGTGGCGATCGCCTGGATCGCAGCCCAGCTGATCGGCCAGCCCCGATGGCGGTTTCACCATGGCTTCGGGGAAGGCCCGTTCCATCGCGGCACAGAAGCGACTGGCCTTCTCTGGGGTGCTGCGCGCATCAGCCAGAAGGTTGCGGACCGTGTCCTCAAGGATCTGCGGCGACCAGTGGACCCGGTACAGGTGCTCGTGGGCGACTTCCAGCAGCAGATCTCTGAGCTCATAGGGGTAGAGAACGCAGCTGTCGAGCAGAACAGGGAAGACGGCAGGTTCAAGCCAGAGGCTCACACCGCCTCCACCTGCATCTCCTGCCCAAGCTCACTGAGCTCATCAAGAGCGCTGCGGCGACCCTGCCTGCGCTCCTCACGAAGCTGGAGCACGTCGTGAATGCACAGGCGCCGGTGGCTGCCAACATTCACCACCGGAACGGATTGGTCCTCGATCAGGCGGTACAGATAGGGGCGTGAGACATTGAGGATCTGGGCGGCCTGTTGCGTCGTGAGAAGAGCGTCGTGGGGCAGAACTGTCACCGCCTCGCCTCGCTTGAGGTTGTTGAGCAGCCCCCGCATCAGCCCATAGAGCGGCGCCGGCACCAGGTGCTCTTCCCCCTGAGGACCGACCAGGCGAGCTTCTCCTGCCTGAAACAGGTCTAGCAACTCCTCCAGCTGCTCAGGCAGCATGGAATCGGGCGTGATCGTGCCGGGAACCTCAGAAGCCGCAACCATCTCAACCGTCCTCCTCACCAAGACTTAACTGTAATAAGCGTAAGCCAAGAGGAGAGCAACGGCCAGCGTCCCCGAGGGAACCCAGCGGCGCTCACGAGGCCACCGGCCTGAGCGCCGCGGCAGGGAACGGAGCCTCATGCCATTCCCCCGTACTCCTCC
>CALFOF010000315.1 GCA_937919075.1 uncultured Cyanobium sp.
TGCAGGCACTCGAAGTAGGCCAGTTCGGGCTGATAGCCGGCATCCACGAGAGTTTCGAAGCCAGCCTTCACCAGCTCGCTAAGGCCACCGCAGAGCACGGCCTGCTCGCCGAACAGGTCGGTTTCGGTTTCTTCCTTGAAGTTGGTTTCAAGGATGCCGGCCCGAGTACCGCCGATCGCCTTGGCATAGGCCATGGCCAGCGGGCGGGCCTGGCCGGAGGCATCCTGCTCAATCGCAAAAAGTGCGGGCACGCCCTGGCCGTTCTGATACTCCCAGCGCACGGTATGGCCGGGGCCCTTGGGGGCGATCATCACCACATCGACGTCCGCCGGAGGCACCACCAGGCCGAAGCGAATGTTGAAGCCGTGAGCAAAGCTGAGAATTTTGCCGGCGCTGAGATGCGGCGCGATCTCAGCGTCGTAGACCTTCTTCTGGGTTTCATCGGGCAGCAGCACCATGATCCAGTTGGCCCGCTCGGCCGCCTCGGCCACGCTGAGCACTTCAAGGCCATCGGCCCTGGCCTTTTCGGCCGAGTGGCTGCCTTCATAAAGGCCCACCACCACATTCACCCCACTGTCCTTGAGGTTCAGGGCGTGGGCGTGGCCCTGGGAGCCGTAGCCGATGATGGCTACCGTTTTGCCGTCAAGCAGGCTCAGATCGGCGTCGGAGTCGTAGAAAAGCTGGGCCATCCGGCGAATCGGGCAGAGCAGACAGCGACTTTACGTTCGCGCCCCACCCTGGCCTGAGCTCAGACCTCGCTGGGGTGGTCGATCACCCGGTCGATCAGGCCATAGGCCTTGGCCTCGGCGGCGCTGAGGAAGTAGTCGCGGTCGGTGTCCTTGGCGATCTTCTCGAGGGTCTGGCCGGACATGTCCGCCAGGCTCTGGTTGAGCATGTCCTTGATGCGCAGGATCTCGCGGGCCTCGATCTCGATGTCGCTGGCCTGGCGCTGGCTGGTGCCGCCCAGGGGCTGGTGGATCATGATTCGCGCATGGGGCAGGGCGAGCCGCTTGCCCTTGGTGCCGGCCGCCAGCAGGAAGGCGCCCATGCTGGCCGCCAGGCCCACGCAGATGGTGATCACCTCCGACTTCACATATTGGATGGTGTCGAAGATGGCCAGACCCGCCGTAACGGAACCACCCGGCGAGTTGATGTAGAGGTAGATCGGTTTGCTGTTGTCGTCGGAATCGAGATACAGCATCTGAGCCACCAAGCTGTTGGCAATGCTGTCGTTCACCTCTGAACCCAGAAAGAGAATGCGCTCCACGCCGAGCCGCGTGTAGATGTCCACCCAGCGCTCGTACTGGCTGCCGGGGAGACGGTAAGGAACGCTGGGGGTGCCGATGGGCATGGCGAATGGGTGTTGGGGGTGCGGGAAACAATGCGGAGCAGAAAGGGAGACAAGGGCGGGCGCAGGCCAGCCCGCGGCCTCAGACGGCGCCAACCAGCGGCGCCGTCACCTTCTGGCTGGTGAGGATGCGGTCGATCAGGCCGTATTCCAAGGCCTCACTGGGGGTGAGGTAGGTCATGCGATCGGAGTCTTTGCTGAGTTGCTCCGCACTGCGGCCCGTGGTTTCCGAAAGCATCTCCAACATTGTTCGCTTGTTGGTGAGCACTTCCTGGGCGCGGATCTGGATGTCGCTGGCCTGGCCGCGGGCGCCGGAGCGGGGCTGGTGCAGCACGATCGACGCATGGGGCAGGGCCGCCCTGTGCCCCTTGGCCCCGGCCGAAAGGATCATCGCGGCGGTGCCCATCGCCTGGCCGATGCAGATCGTGTGCACCGGCGGCTTCACATAGCGGATCGTGTCACAGATGGCGAAAGCTTCAGTTTCGAAGCCGATTGCATCGCCGGAATACCAGCTGGTGCCGGTGGAATTGATATAGAAGAAGATCGGCTTCTCGGGGTTATCGAACTCCAGATACAGCATCTGGGCGATGATCAGCTCGGTCACGTCCACGCCCATCTGGCGCTTGGCGTCGTCGTCGGAGAAGAGCGGCAGGCCCAGGTAGACGATGCGCTCCTTGAGCAGCAGCGACGGCAGGTCGGGCGGCGGTGTGCGCATCACGGCGGAATCGCCGTAGTAAGGAGCCGACACCGACATCAGGGAACGCCCGAAAACCTGTTGGGAGCCTAGCGGGGGCCTGCGGGCTGGCGAACCTCGGCGGCAGGTCGGGGATCCTCATGGTCGCAGCGGGCAAACACCATGCGGCCGGTGGGTGTCTGCAGGGCACCGGTGATGGTGACCGGCAGGCGCTGGCCGATACGCTTGCGGGCGGCTTCCACCACCACCATGGTGCCGTCTTCCAGGTAGCCCACGCCCTGGTCAGCCTCCTTGCCCTCGCGCACGATCTTGAGCTGCAGGGCATCGCCCGGCTGCACTTCCGGCCGCAGGGCCACCACCAGGGCGCTGAGGTTCATCACCTTGAGATCCTGCACCTGGGCCACCTTGGCCAGGTTGTAGTCAGCGGTGAGCAGGGTGCCGCCGGTGTCGGCGGTGAGCTTGAGCAGCTTGTCGTCAGCGCCGCTGCCCTCGTAGCGGGTGCTGTTCACCACCAGGCGGCGTCCGTAGGTTTCGCGCAACGCCGCCAGCAGATTCAGCCCGCGCCGGCCCTTGCCCCGCTTTTCCGCGTTGCCGGAATCCGCCAATTGCTGGAGCTCATCAATCACCGCCTGGGCCACAATCACCTGGCCCTCCAGCAACCCCGACTCCAGCAGGCCCTTGATGCGGCCGTCGATGATCACGCTGGTGTCGAGGATCTTGGCGGAGGCCGGCTGCAGTACCCCTTCCGCCACCAGCAACGCCTCGGCGCTGGAGGGGTTGAACAGGCGCAGCAGGGTGCGGCCGTGCACCTCGGCCAGGTTGTAGCCCAGCACGCCGAAAAACACGTTGCTGAGGATCGCCGCCAGCGGCTTGACGAACACCACCTCCCAGGGGAGGGGCAGCAGCAGGATCGGCGCCAGCAGCAGGTTGGCCACCAGCAGCCCCAGGATCAAACCCACCGCCCGGCTCACCAGCAGGTCGGTGGGCATGGTGCGCACCTGCCGCATCAACCGGCGGCGCAGCAGCTGGAAGAAGAAGCCCGCCAACAGACCGAAGAAGGCACCGAAACCGCCCAGCACCCAGCGCAGGCCCTCCACATTGGTGACCTGGATCAGCAGGTTTTCCGGCAGCAGATCAACCCCCAGCCAGCCAGTGGCGGCGCCGGAGATGAGAAACAGGAGCAGGATGAGCGGATCCACCATGGGTTCGGTTGTGGGGGCCCTCAG
>CALFOF010000316.1 GCA_937919075.1 uncultured Cyanobium sp.
CCACCATCTCCACCACCCTTCCCACCAATCACCAGGGCCTGCCGCTCGACGCCGAGGCTGCAGGTACTTTGCTGGAACCCCTCTCCCCCCAGGAGCAACTGCGCTGGGGAATGGACAGCTTCGGGGATCACTTCGCCCTGATCACCAGCTTCGGCATTCAGTCTGCGGTGCTGCTGCACATGGCCGCCGCCCTCAACCCCTCCCTGCCGGTGATCTGGGTCGACACGGGCTATCTACCCCCGGAGACGTACCGCTACGCCGAGCAGCTCACGGGCCTGCTGTCGCTCAACCTGCAGGTGGCCCAGGCCGAGCTGAGCCCGGCCCGCATGGAAGCGCTGCATGGCCAGTTGTGGGCCACCGGCGATGCCGATGATCTCGAGCTTTACCACCGCCTGCGCAAGGTGGAACCGCTTGATCACGCCTTCGAAGCGATCGGGGTGACCTGTTGGGCCAGTGGGGTACGCAGCGGCCAGACCGACCACCGCGCTGCGATGCTGCCGCTCCAACCGGTGCGGGGACGCTGGTCGCTGCGGCCGCTGCTGAGCTGGACAAACCGGGACGTCTATTACTACCTCCAGGACAACGGCCTGCCCCAGCATCCGCTTTTCGAGCAGGGGTATTCCACCGTGGGCGACTGGCATTCCAGCGGCCCCGACGATGGCAGTGGCCGCTCCACCCGTTTCAGCGGCCTGCAGCAGGAGTGCGGCATTCATCTCCCCGGTGTGATGGGCGAGGGGATCTAGGTGGGAGGGGTGGCCGGCGGCGCTCAAGGCCGTCTGGCGAGCCTGGTCGTGTTGATCGGCAACACCCACTGGCACTGGGGGCGCCGCGAACCGGCCCCGGGCCGTGATGGGCTGGGCGCTCTCCACTGTTGGAGCACACCGCCGCCCGAGTGCCTGGAGCAAGGGGAGCGCGCGCAACTGCTGGCCTGGGCCGCAGTGGGCCCCGTGCCGCCAGAGCTGGAATTGCCGGCGCAGCTACGGCTAACGCTCGAGGCCGTGCCCCTGTTGGGCATGCCCATCTGGCTGGGCATCGACCGTGCTTTGGCTGGCTGGGGGGCCTGGCAGCGCCAGCAGGAGCGCCAGGTGCAACAGGGCCGGCCAGGTGACGGCGGTAGAAGCAGGGGTGGCGCGGTGCTGGTGGCGGATGCCGGCACGGCGCTGAGTCTCACCCGGGTGGCTGGCAGCGGCACCTTCGCGGGCGGCCGGCTCTTGGCCGGGGCAGGTTTGCAGTTGGCGGCGCTGGCTGGGGCCACGGCCCTTTTACCAAAGCAGGGCCTGCCGGATTCGGCCGCGCAGCTGGAAACTTGGCCGATCGCCACCGGTGCCGCCATGGCCAGCGGTTGCCTGTGGGGGTTGGCCCATGCGATCGCGGGGGCCAGCCAGCACCATCACCCTGAGCAGTCGCCGGGCTTGTGGCTCACCGGTGGCGATGGCCCACGGCTGGCCCCCCTGCTGCGGGAGCTGGGTCAGCCCTTCGAACTGGTGCCCAATTTGGCGCTGGAGGCGCTGGACGCGCTGACCGGCGCGCGCATCAGCCGGCCGTGGCGTTCAGGCCCAGATCGATGAGCACCTGCTCTGCCATCTCTTCAGCTTTCACCTTGCGGTAGATCTGCTCAAGCGTGCCATCGGCGGCCACCACGAAGCTGTGGCGCATCATCCCCATATATTCCTTGCCCATGAATTTCTTCAGGCCATAGCTCTCGTAGGCCGCGGCCACCGGACAGGGTTCCGCATCCGTGAGCAGGGTGAAGGGCAGCTCATATTTGCTGATGAACTTGCCGTGGCTGGTCGCCCCGTCCTTGCTGATGCCCAGCACCTTGATGCCATGGGCTTCGAACTGGCTCCATAGGTCACGGAAACTGCAGGCTTCTTTGGTGCAACCCGGAGTGTCGTCTTTGGGGTAGAAGTAGATCACCACCCGCTGACCTTTCAGGGAGGAGAGCTGCACCGGGCTGCCTTCCTGATCCGGCAGGGTGAAGTCGGGCGCTGGATCACCGATCTCGAGCGTCATGAAGCTGTCCGAAGCAGGGTTGGTTGGAGCCTAAGGGCGGCTAGGGTCCGGTCAACCACTGGCCACTCATGGCCCCCGTCGTGCGCCTCGGTCTGATCGGAATCCTTGCGGCGCTCGGCCTGGCCGGCCTCAGCCAGCTGCGCCTGCATCCTCCGCTGGCCAGCCGAGCTGATGCCGACACGGTGGAAGTGCTGGCGCGCCTGGAGGCGCAGGAATCCCTGCTGGGGCAGAGGCAACAGGTGTCGCTGTTGCTCAACCGTTTTGTGGGCGCGGAAATCACCCGCTATTTCTGGGGTGGCTTCACCCCTTACCTCGATGTGCTCGGCATCGAAATTCCCACCACGATGAAGGCCGATGTGCTCTTCAATCAAGACCGGGTGCAGCTGGTGCTCGCCCCGATCGGTGGCGACGAGATCTACCTGGCCCGGGTCGAAGCGATTGAGAACGCGCCTCGGGGTGTCGTCTGCCGAGGTTCCAGACCGGTCCCGGACCCAGAGGCGTTCCCCAGCCAGGGGAATCGGCTGCTTTGCCCTGCCGGGTGGGCGACCCTTCCGGCCGTGCGTCCAACCGCTGCCGCCGAGGCGACACGCTCTTGAACCCAGTCGCTCTGCGTTTTTGAACCACGGCCGCCCGCGAGGCTCATGTGCTGCGGATCTGCTGCTGTTGCGACTCAATAGCACTTCTTGTGCGTCTTCTTCATCTCTGACCGGTGACGAGTTGTTGGCAGATGCAACTGGCCTGATTAAGCTCGGGTTGTTGTTCAAGAACCGATCCGTGCTGAAGCGTCTTGTGGCCGGCCTCCTGATGGGGACGGCCCTCATGGCCTCCACCCTGCCGGCATCCGCCGCTGTTGATAATGACCTGCCCGTCCGGTGGAACACCGGTGGTGCGGTTTGGTCCACCCCCATGGACGCCTTCACCACCTTCCTTGAAACCGGTGAAATCACCGACCGTGGACTGGCCGGTGGCCTCAATCTTTCCGGCTGGACGGCCGCTGAAGTGCGCGCTGGTCTCTCCAAGTCGTACAGCGTTGATCTGGTTGGTGTCACCCGCTTCCTGTATTCCGATGAGGGCGTGAAGTTCCTCAAGAACCAGAGTCGCAGCTACTTCCCCTACTGGACGATGAGCACCTACGCCGTGCAGGGCCTGCGCAGCGCGATCATCGCCGATGCCCGGGATGGTCAGATTTCCTCGGCGGGGATCATGGCGGCGCTGCCGGTGGATTACCGCCTGGCAGACACCTGCGGCACCTACGACGGCAAGCAGAACATCTGCGCCGATGGCAAGTGCAAGCAAGGCACCGCCCAGTGCACCTCCCTACTCTCCTGGTACGTGTTCCTGCCGGCGTGCATCCAGGCCAACCAGATGGGCGATCCCGTGGCGAAGGTTGAAAACTTCCAGGCGCCTGTGGTGGTTCCCACCGTTGCCGAGCCCATGCCCATCCGCGGCCTCTGGTGAACCCCTGGGGTTCAGCCTTCCGGCCCCGGGTTCCCCGGGGCTTTTTTCATGGCCATCAACAGGGTGTGCTGCAAGGCCTGTGCCAGCTCTGCCCCTTCGAGCTCGGCGCTGAGTCGCTCCAGCCGTTCGGCGGCATCACTGCCGAGGGCGGCGCCGAGCTGGCGCCCATAGCTCGCCCCCTCGCCGAACCAGCGCTGCCGCAAGCCAGCGGAGAGCTTCACACTGAGGGGTTCGCGCCACTGTTCAGCTTCCACACTCCAGCCCCGCGCCTCCAGGCACTGCTGGACGGCATCCGCGCCGGGCCCGCTGCCCAGCCCGCCGCTCTCCCAGACGGCTGCCTGCTGCACGAGGGTTGCCAGCTCCTCCGGACCACAGCGCTGCCGTTGCCGCATCAGTTCCGCCAGGGCTCCGGCGGGACCGATCAGCGGCATGCTCTGCAGCCAGCGGAGCTGGGCCCGCGGCGCCGCCAGCTTGCCGACGCAGTCGAGCCAGGCCGCCAGGCCAGCCTCATCTAGTTCCTGAAAGGAAGAGCGGCCCACGATCCACTCGAAGCGTTCGCCCGGCTCCAGGGCAGCGATCAGCGCTTCGGGGTGGGCGCTGGGAACGCAGAGCAGCCGCGGGCGCCGCAGCTGATCCAGCACCTGCAGCTGGGCCTCCAGCCGGCCCCGTTCAGCCTCTGTCGTCACCGTGATCACCACGCCCCCTTCCGGGGTGGCGTCGAGCGGATCCAGGCTCCACAACAGCGAGCGGGCATTCACCACCAGACAGCGGTCGTGGCGCTGCCAGCACGCCCCCTGCCAGAAGCGCTGCCGCAGCCGCTCGAGGCGCTGGCCCTCACTGCCGATCTGGCGCCGCAGCCAGCGCTGCAGGGCAGGATCCTCCGGCCCAGTAGTGAGCAGGATTCCCTGCTCGAGATCGGCTTCGGCCGCTGCTGCCAGCTGGGCGGCCCGGCGCCGCTGCAGGCCGGCCCCGAGTGCCCCCTCCCAGCCCAGGCCACCCGGCTTCCAGAACACCTCTCCCTGCAAGGCGCCGGGCAGATACTGCTGGGCCACCCAGTGCTCTGCAAAGGCATGCGGATAGCGGTAGCCCACCCCGTCGCCGAAGGCCTTGCCATCGCGATTGGCATCCCGCAGG
>CALFOF010000317.1 GCA_937919075.1 uncultured Cyanobium sp.
ACACGCTGCCTACACGACGCTCTTCCGATCTATCTGGCCGCGCACCAGGTCGAGCAGGGTGAGCTCGATGCGCAGCAGGGCATCGCCCCCAAGGCGGAAGCTGCGCCCATCGGCCAGCAGCAACTGCAACCGGCCGGGCTTCTCGGTGCGCAGCATGGTGGCCGGACGCAGCACCTCCCCTACCCGGGCCGGCCGCTCCGGCGCCGCCGGCAGGGTCACGTAGGCAGGCCGGGAGGGCACATCCACCACCCTCGGCACGGCGGGGCCCGCTGAGGCAGCAGGCGTGCCGCTCAGCCCCGGGGCCAGTGCGAGAACGAAGGCCAGGGGCAGGCCCCCCAGGGCCGAAAGTGCCGCCGGATGGCGGACCGTTCTCCTGCAGCGATGGGGCCCAGAGCGTCGGGGGCCCCATGCGAGCGAATGCCGCAGGGATGGCATGGAGAGTGAATGCATCGGGAAGCTCCAGGGTGGCGGTGAAAGCGGTAGATCGCCAGACGCACGTTCGAGGGGGGATCGCGCGGACAGGCTGGCATCGGTGGCGATGCGCCAGTGGAATCCAGAACCGCCGCGGCCCCTGTGAGCAACCTCACAACCTGGCGTGAGCCAGCTCTCAGGGCCGCCAGGAGATGCGGCTGACAGTGACGGGGTTCCCAAGCGGAGGCCCCCATGGTCACCAAAACCACCACCATCACCAGCCAACTGAACGCAGCCAACGTCCTCGCCAAGCCGCCCGTCCTCAAGGCCGCAGCGGGGGTGAGCCAGGGCAAGGCCAATCCTGCTCAGGGTTTCGAGGGCCCCTCCCCCGTCCTGCCCGGGGTGGAGACGCCGGGCTCCGGATTCATCCCCAAGACTGCCGATGATCGGCAAACCACGGTCAACGGTGTCATTGGCACTGTCAGCCAAGCCGACGCCATCAAGACCCTGATGGGTGGAGGTTCGGGCACACCTGCAACTCCGATCAATCCTGCTCGGGCGGCTGTTGACAGCCTGACGAATCTGCCGGGCTCGGTCACCAACAATGCCAGTTTCGACCAGGGCTTCAACACTTCTCCCGGCTTTGCGGCGAACCCGGTGGCCGGTGTCAACCCGATGGCGCCGTATCAGGGCGGATCGGTGGGTGGGCCGCTGGGCGTGGCAGCGAATGCGGGCGTCAAGACGCTCTCGGATTTCAACAGGAATGGGCTGATCGCAGCAGATGCAGGAGATGCAGGAGATGCAGGAGAAACCTACCCAGGGGTGACATCTGGAGCCGGTGTCACAACAGGCCCGCAGGATGAAGTCAACCAAAAAACACCAATCAATCCTCCGAAAGAAGGTTCATTCTGGGACCTGCTGAGGGCGCTCTTCACAGGTGAGAGCAACTTAGACGGCACCAAGACAGAGCGCCAGAAGGCGCTTGATGAGGCAATGATTGAGATTCCCGTTGACGGGGGTGGCGTCAAGGTCAACGTCACAACGCCAACGCTGCTTGAACAGCGCCGCGCCGCCCGGGCCGGCCAACCCACCAGCAACGGCGGCAGCGGTGATGCCACCCCCGTCGACGATGGCGGCATGGCGGTGGTGGGCAACAACGGCAGCATCGCCGTGAACCAGGGGTCCATCAATGGGCGCAATCTGCTCGGGCAGCCTGGTAATCCCGGCGGCGAGAATGTGAGAGGCGGCAACAGGGGCCTCAACACCTTCGGCGGCAGCAATGGCGCCGGCGTGACCGATCCGGGCCCCGACGGTGGCATCCCCGGAGGTGATCCGCGCTTCACGCAAGATCCCCTCGGCGGCAACCAGCCCGCACCACCCAGCACACCGACGCCACGCAGCAGCCAGGACAGCCAGAGCAGCAGCGTGAACACCACGCTGGCGGAGGGCGTTCGCAACCTCACCCTCACCGGCGCGGCAAGGATCAACGGCACCGGCAATGCCCTCGATAACGTGATCAACGGCAACGGAAACGCCAATGTGCTGCGCGGCGGTGCCGGCAACGACGCCCTGAACGGCAGGGCTGGCAACGACATCCTCGATGGCGGCACCGGCAACGACAGGCTCACCGGTAGTGCCGGCAACGACAGGCTCACGGGCGGTGCCGGCAACGACATCCTCGATGGCGGCACTGGCCGCGACGTGCTCACCGGCGGTGTCGGCGCCGATCGGTTCCGCTTCACCGCGCCACGAAGCTTCGGCGCAGCCCAGGCCGATCGCATCACCGACTTCACCAGCAGCGAGGGGGATCGCATCGAAATCTCCCGTCGCGCCTTCGGCCTCAGCGCCGGTGCCACGGTGAGCTTCCAGGCGGTGAACAGCGCCGCCGAACTGAACCGGGCGCTGGGCTCCACCACCCTGCTGATTCAGGACCTGCGCAATGGCTCGCTGGTGTTCAACCAGAACGGCGCGGCCGCGGGGATGGGTCAGGGCGGTGTGTTCGCCCAGGTGAGCCAGGGTCTCAGTCTTGGGGCCAGCGATTTCACCCTGCTCGCCTGAGCTCCACGGCCAGCTCCTGCTTCTGGGGCATCAAGCCAGCAATCCCCGCTTGCGCAGGGGCTGCAGATCGGCGATCCGCATCCCCTGCGGGTCGCCGATCACCATGCCGCGCTGGCGCAACTGGGCGAAGGTGCGGGAGGTGGTCTCCCGTGACAGGCCGGCCATCGCAGCCAGCTCGCGCTGGGGCAGAGGAGGGATCAGAGCGAGGGGATCCTGGCCGCGCGAGCAGGTGTGGGCCAGATCCAGCAGCACCGCCAGCAGCCGGGTGGTGGCGTCGGAACCCCTCAGCAGGAAACGGCGATTCAGCGTTGCCAACCGGGCCGCCAGCAGACGGGCCAGAGCCAGCGCAAACCTGCCATCACCGAGCAAGAGGTCGCGGTAGGCGCCGGCCCGCAGTTTCACCGCCACCATCGGCGTGAGCGCCAGCACATCGGCATTGCGGACGCCCTGGGTGAGCACCGCCATTTCGCCCATCAGATCGCCGGGCCCAAGCACCGCCATCACGGCTTCCTCCCCGTCGGCGGAGTAGGCCCGCACCTTTGCAAGCCCCTCCAGGATCACCAGCAGCCCTTCGCCTTCGTCCTGGTCGAGCAGGAGAACCTGCTCAGCCGCCACCACAACAGTGAATTGGCCCGCCAGCAACGCCTCAGCCTGGGGCGCCGAGATCTGGGCAAAGAGGGGCAGGGCCTGAAGATCAGCCGGTGTCAGAGGAGCAGGCACGGACCCTCACCCCTCTACCCGCCAGCTCTGGTCCGCAGGGGTCCAATCGCTCAGCTCCTCGGGCGTGAACCACAGGCCGATCTCGAACTCGGCCGTTTCAGGGGCGTCAGAGCCGTGAATCACGTTGCGGCCGATGTTGACGGCCAGATCGCCGCGGATCGTGCCGGGCTCCGCCTCCAGCGGCTTGGTGGCGCCAATCAATGTGCGGGCACTGGCGATCACGCCATCGCCTTCCCACACCATCGCCACCACCGGGCCGCTGGTGATGAACTCCACCAGGCCGGCGAAGAAGGGCCGCTCACGATGCACGCCGTAGTGGCTCTCCGCCAGCTCGCGGCTGGGCACCAGCTGCTTGAGGCCCACCAGCTTGAAGCCCTTGCGCTCGAAGCGCCCCAGGATCTCGCCCACCAGGCCGCGCTGCACCCCGTCGGGTTTGATCGCGAGGAAGGTGCGTTCAGTGGCCATGGCAGCTGCGTTGGGGGATGCCGCCATCGTCCGCGCTGGGGCTGCCGCTTGGCAAGCAACCCCGCTGCAGCTGGGAGCTGGCGCCTGCGGCAGCCCGAACCCGGCCCGTTGGCGCTGACTAAGCTGCCCGGGGCCGCTCCTCCCCCGCCCCGCCGCGCATGCCTGCTGAAACCGTTGCCGCCGCTCCGTCGGGCCTGGCCTGGAGCGTGGCCGACAGCAGCCGCCTGTACGGCCTGGAAGCCTGGGGTGATCCCTATTTCACGGTGAGCTCCCGCGGCCACGTGATCGTGCAGCCCCGCGGTGAGCGCGGCGGCTCGCTTGATCTGGTGGAGCTAGTGCAGGAGCTGCGGGGGCGCAACCTCAGCCTGCCGCTGCTGATCCGCTTCGACGACATCCTCGAGGACCGGCTGGAACGGCTGCACGGCGCCTTCGAGCGCGCCATCGCCCAGTACGGCTATGCCGGCCGCTATCAGGGTGTGTTTCCGGTGAAGTGCAACCAGCAGCGCCACGTGGTGGAGCAGCTGGTGGAAAGCGGCCGGCAGTGGCATTTCGGCCTGGAAGCCGGCAGCAAGGCGGAGCTGCTGATCGCGCTCTCGCTGGTGAACGATCCCCAGGCGCTGCTGATCTGCAACGGCTACAAGGATCAGCGCTACATCGAGACGGCGATCCTGGCCCGACGGCTCGGGCGGCAACCGGTGGTGGTGATCGAGCAGGCTGATGAGGTGGAGCGGATCATCAACGCCAGCCGCGACCTGGGGGCGGCGCCGTTGATCGGCATCCGCGCCAAGCTGGCCACCCGCAGCACCGGCCGCTGGGGCAGTTCGGTGGGCGAGAAGGCCAAGTTCGGCCTGTCGGTGCCCGACCTGCTGGCCACGGTGGAGGCCCTGCGCGCCGCCGACCTGCTGGGCGAGCTGCGCCTGCTGCACTTCCACGTGGGCAGCCAGATCAACGAC
>CALFOF010000318.1 GCA_937919075.1 uncultured Cyanobium sp.
CGCGGCCTGCGGCGGGTGCGGCAGTTGCAGGTGCAGCGCACCTACAGCCAGCTGGCGGAGCGGCTGGAAACCCTCGCCGCCGCCCAGGCGCTGGCGGAGCTTGCTCTGCTGCTGGTGCCGGCGGGCGATGGCGTGCACGGGGTGCTGGAGGATCTGCTCATGCAGCTGGGGCGCCTCGACACCGTGGTGCGCGACCGGCAGCAGAACGTTGAGGCGCTGGCGATCGCGGTGCAGGGCAGCGTGCACCTGCTGGCCCTGGGGGGCTATGGCCTGCCGCTGCAAAGCTGCGGCCGTAGCGGCCAACCACTGGAACCGCCGATCGGCAACTGGGAGTGGCGCTGCAGCCTGGTGCCGAGCGAAGGGCTGCTGATCGGTGCGGTGCCCGGGGCGATGCTCGTGCTCAACGCTTCCGAACTGGCGCTGCTGCAACGGCTGACGCGCCCGGCCCCACCCCGCCGCCGGGACGGGGAACTGATGGGGCCGCTGGCGGTGTGGCTGCGGCTGCTGCAGCTGGTGGAGCTATGGACCCAGGAGCACGGCGGACGCCGTTGCCGCGCCCTGCGGCTGCTGCGCGACTGCTTCGAGCCGGGTCACACGCTGGAGGCACCATCCCCTGAGCCATCATTGCGGCGGAACGGATAGAACCTTGAGCGGATTGTCCCGAGCCACGCCCCCGCCGCCGCCAATGCCGGAGGCCGGCAGCACTGAGGCCCACAGCACCGATGCCGCCAGCACTGAAGCCGGCAGCACAGAGGAGCAGGCCGGCAGCGACCGGGGCCAGGGGTTGCAGGCGGTGCTGGCGCTGCCCGACTTCCGGCGCCTGTGGGTGGGCCAGATCTTCTCCCAGCTGGCCGACAAGTTCTACATCGTGTTGATGGTGTTTCTGATCGCCCAGTACTGGGTGACAGACACGCCACAGACCAATGCGTTGCTGGCCGAAGCGGCCGCCAGCCTGCGCTTCGATTTCGAGACCCGCGCCCAGATGATCACCTTGCTGGCCACAGGGATCTATGTGGCCAATACCCTGCCCGCCATGGTCCTCGGCACCGTGGCGGGGGTGTGGGCCGACCGCTGGCCGAAACGCAAGGTGATGGTGGCCTCCAATGCCCTGCGCGCCGCCCTGGTGTTGCTGGCCCCGTTGCTGCTGATCCCCGGCCCCTTTTTCCTCGGTCTCAGCTGGGGCTACTGGGGCCTGGTGGCGATGACCTTCCTCGAGTCGGTGCTCACCCAGTTCTTTGCGCCTGCCGAGCAGGCGGCCATTCCCCTGCTCGTGCCACGGCCGCTGCTGCTGGCCGCCATCTCGCTTTATCAGGCCACCAGCATGGGCGCCACGATCGTGGGCTTCGCGCTCGGCGATCCCGTGCTGCGCCTGCTGCGCAACGGGCTGGCCTCGCTCGGCATCGAGGGCGGTGAGTTCGTGCTGCTGCCGCTTTGTTATGGGCTGGCGGCATTGTCGATCGCCCGCATCCGTGTGGTGGAAGCCCCCTGGCAAGACCGCGGCACCTCGGTATGGGGGGAGATCCTGGAGGGGATTCAGGTGCTGCGCGAGCGCTCCACTGTGCGCAACGCCCTGGTGCACTTGGTGCTCCTGTACAGCATCCTGGCGGCGCTCTATGTGCTGGCCATCAGCCTGGCCTCGGCGATCAAGGGGCTCGGCCCCACCCAGTTCGGCACCCTGCTGGCGATGAGCGGCCTGGGCATGGCCGTCGGGGCGCTGGCGGTAGCCCAGCTGGGCCGTGGCTTCACCCGCCGCCTGCTCTCGGCCACCGGCCTGGGCATGATCGCCTTCGCGCTGGTGCTGCTGGGCCAGGTGCGGGGCAGCCTGCCGCTCACGCTCGGCCTGTGCGTGGTGCTGGGTGTGGGCGCCGCCCTGCTGGCCATTCCCGCCCAGACCACCATCCAGGAAGACACCCCGGAAGAACTGCGCGGCAAGGTGTTCGGCCTGCAGAACAACCTGATCAACATCGCCTTGAGCCTGCCACTCGTGCTGGCGGGCACCGTGGTGAGCCGCTACGGCCTGCAGCCCGTGCTCTGGGTGCTGGCGGGCATCACCCTGCTGGCGGCCCTGTTGGAGCGCCCTTGGAAGCGCTGCTAGCGTTTTGCCAGAAATGGGCGACAGCAGTTGGCGCATATCGCCTGGCTGGGCAAGAAATCACCCTTCTGCGGCAACGTCACCTACGGGCTCACCACTACGGAGCAGCTGCGGCTACGGGGCCACCGCATCAGCTTCATCCACTTCGACACACCCGCCACGGGCCCTGGGCTGCCCTGGGATCCCCCCAGCGTCGACGGCAATGGTCTGTCGCTCACCAAGGAGGCCCTGCGCGCCTCTCGCCGCGCCGCCCTGGCGGGCGATGAAAGCGAAGTGGCTCTGCCTTATCTGCTGAAATCACAGGTGTACACGGTCCCCGCACCCGGCGCCCAGCGGGAGCTGCGGGAATCGCTGGAGCAGCTCAAACCGGATCTGGTGCACGCCAGCCTCACCCTCTCGCCGCTCGACTTCCTGCTGCCCGATCTCTGCCAGCAGCTGGGGGTGCCGCTGGTGGCCACCTTCCATCCGGCCTTTGACGCCGGCTTGCGCAACCTGGCCGGCGGCACCCAGCAGCTCACTTACCAGGTCTATGCCCCGGCCCTGGCCCGCTTCAACCGGGTGATCGTCTTCTCCGAGCTCCAGGCCGAGGTGCTCTCCCGGCTGGGGGTCAAGGACGACCGGCTGGTGGTGATTCCCAACGGCGTCGATACCGATGTGTGGAAGCCTGCGGGCTTTGAGCGCAGCAGCAGTAGCGGGCTGCGCCATGAGGTGCTGGCCCGCTTCGACGGCCGTCGCCCCTTTCTGTACATGGGCCGGCTGGCCACGGAGAAGAACGTGGAGGCCCTGCTGCGCGCCTGGCGGCTGGTGCGGCCGGCGGGATGCGTGCTGGTGATCGTGGGCGATGGGCCACTGCGGGGATCGCTGCAGGCCGCCCACGAAGACCCGGACATCCTCTGGTGGGGCTACGAACCCGCGCTGGAGCGTCGGGTGGCGCTGCTGCAGGCCTCGGAGGTGTTCCTGCTGCCGTCGCTGGTGGAGGGGTTGTCCTTGTCGTTGCTGGAAGCCATGGCCAGCGGCACTGCCTGTGTAGCCACCGATGCCGGCGCCGATGGCGAGGTGCTGGAGGGGGGGGCCGGCATCGTGATCAGCACGCAGGGGGTCACCACCCAGCTGCGCACCCTGCTTCCTGTACTGCGAGACCAGCCGGTGCTCACCGCTGAACTGGGGCGCCGCGCCAGGGAGCGGGCCCTGCAGCGCTACACGCTCACGCGCAACATCCAGGCGTTGGAGCGCGTCTACGCCGAACTGGTGCCCAGCCCCGTCCTGGTGGCCTGAGCGCCAGGTTCGGACCCCTCCAGCTCCGCCAGCATGCGGAGGCGCAGTTCGGCCATCAGGCCCTCCACCGCCTCACGCCGGCCGCTGAGGTAGCGGCTGTGCCGCTCGGTCACATCGATCGGCTCCCCCACCGACAGCCGGGCCAGCCGGGAGCCCAGCTCGGGCGGTTTCTCGTGGCTGGTGCCGTTGATCCAGGTGATCGCGCGCCACAGGATCTGAAGCACCTCGGTGTAACGATCGAAGCTGGGTTTTTCGGCCACGTAGGAACCGCTGAGCGTGGAGAAGTGCTCCACCAGGCGCATGTGGTCCATGGCCAGGCGGGCTTCGGTGGCCTGCCAGTCGGCCAGGCTGCGCTCCAGGGGCGTCATCGCCTCCAGGTCGTCGCGGTAGAGGCGGCTCCAGCCCGCCTGCTCCACGCGCCGGCAGCGTTCGCCAAGGCTGCCCTTCGGGCGCAGCAGCTGCAAGTGGGTTTCCGCCACCGCCAGCGCCGCATTGCGGATCCGGTCAAGCCTGGCGATGAAGCCGTGCTCGATGGCGGCAGGGCCCGGCGCCGGAGCCGGCAAAGGGGGTAGCTCCAGGCCATGGGCCTGGCGGTAGAAGCCCTCCAGCACAGTGATCACGCCTTCGCCCAGCTGGATCAAACGGCGGTAGCGCCGCTCTTCCGCGGGGCGGCCGTCCCCCCTGGAGTCGCTTGCGCCTTCAGGGCTGTCTGCGGCTTCTGGGCTGTTTGCGCCATCTGCGCCTTCTGGGCCTGGGCTCCGGCCAAGCTGGGCTTCGAGGCGATCGAGCAACGCGTCGACCGCTGGCCAGTCGCGGCCCTGCGTCACGTACCTGAGGGCGATCGGCACGATCAGCACCCGCTGCTGCCGGCCCACGGCCGCCAGGTCGTCGCAGCACCAGAAGGCCAGCTGGGCCAGCCCCGGCTCCAGGGGGCCAAGCCTCTCGCCGTGGTTATTGGTGGCGCCCTCCGGGGCGATCGCCAGGGGGGAAGAGCCCTCGGCCAACACGTCACGGGCGGCCTTGAGCGCAATGCGGTCGAGTTTGCCCCGCTGAATCGGGATGCCTCCCAGCGCGCCCAAAATCCAGCTGGCCGCAGCACCCGCCCAC
>CALFOF010000319.1 GCA_937919075.1 uncultured Cyanobium sp.
AGTTTCATTGTGTCCTCACACAAAAAGGGGCGCAATGCGCCGACCACATCTTCCCGGCAGCTTCCCGTAGCTAACAGGTCGGATGTGACAGAAAAGACAATGGACGGTGTGCCCTACGGCTTGCCGCCCGGTGGCTCGCCGGCTGCAGGCCGGTCCACACTGGGGCGCCCAGCTTGAACATCCTGGCTTCCCGTTCCTCTCGCGCCTGGCCGTGGTGGCTGGGCCTTGGCCTGATCTGGCTGCTGTGCACCCTCACCGACAGGCTCTGGTTGCGGCTCGATCAGCGCTTGCCGGCCTGGGATCAGGCCGAATACCTCAACACCGCCGTGGACCATGGCCGCGCCCTTGGTCTGCTGGCCGGCGGCGGCTGGCAGGGGTGGGGCGCTCTGCTGGATCTCTCCCCGAAGATTCCGCCGCTGGCCAGCCTGGTGAATGGCAGCGTGATGGCCTTCAGCGGCGACAGCCCGGACGAGGCCAGCTGGGCACTGGCGATCTGGCAGTTGCTGTTGCTGGTGGTGGTGGCCTGTTGGGGCCGTCAGCTGGGCGGGCCCAGCTTCGGCCTGCTGGCCGCCGCACTTGTGTGCCTGGCGCCCGCCATGGCCGCGCTGCGGGTGGATTTCACCCTGGACCTGCCGCTCACCGCCACCGCCCTGCTGGCCCTCTGGCGGCTGGGATGCTGGTGCGCCCCCGCTCCCCAGGGCGGACGCTGGAGTCAGGCGCTGACGGCCGCAGCCGCCGTGGCAGCCGCCGTGATGGTGAAGCAGAGCGCCTTGCTGGTGCTGCTGCCGCCGTGCCTGTGGGCCGCCGGCACTGGCCTGCGGCAGCCGGGCCGCCGCCTGCAGGTTGGGGCCGCCCTGGCTCTGGTGCTGGCCGTGGCCTTCCCCTGGCTGAAGCACAACTGGATCACCACCATCGGCGGCACCAACCGGGCCGTGCTCGAATCGGGCGCCGCCGAAGGCGATCCATCGCCCTTCAGCCTGGCCAGCCTGTTCTGGTATCCCAAGCTCTGGCCGGCCCAGCTCGGTGCGCCGATGCTCACGGCCGGGGCAGCGGGGGCGGCACTGGCAGGTTGGCGGCGCTGGCGTGATCCCGCTGCATCGCCGCAGGATCAGCGATCTGGGCCGCCAGAGGAATCCAGCAGCACGGGCTCCGGCTGGGGCTGGTTGCTGGGGTGTGCCATCGCCGGCTGGCTGTTCACCAGCCTCAGCCCAAACAAAGACTCCCGTTACATCGCCCCGGTGCTGCCCTTGCTGGTGATGGTGCTGGCACGCGGTTGGTGGGTGCTGCTGCTGGCGGCCCGGTCGCGCTTCGGCCACCGGCTGGGGGTCGCGCTGCTGGGCGCAGGCCTGCTGGGAACAGGGGCCGCCACGGCCGCTGGGCGGACCAGCGAACTGCAGCCTCGCGCGAAGGCGCCCGTGCCAGAAATCGTCAACCTGCTGCGCCAGCGCGTGGGGAACGCTCCCACCACCGTGGTGGTGATCCCCACCACCGCTGACGTCAACCAGCACAACGTGAGCAGCTTCGGGCGCCTGGGAGGCGGGCAGCTGCTCGGGCGGGAAAGCGGCAAACAGGAGCGGGACCATGCCCTGGTGCTTCAGCAGGCCCAATGGCTGCTGCTGGCCAGCGGTGACCAGGGAACCAAGCGCAAGGAATCCAGGCGGCTGAGCCGCAGCGTGCGCAGCGATGGCCGCTTCAGCCTGGTGCGCAGCTGGCCCTGGAGCAGAGACCGCCAACTTGAGCTCTGGCAGCGGCGGCCCGATGCGCCGGCAGCGGTGCCGTTCGATGCCCGCTTCATCGCGCTGGCCCGTGGTCTTGAGCAGGGCCCGGCGGGCCTGGGCGCCGTGTTCGACGCGATCGGGCCGGAACATCAGCTCGAAGGGCACTTCCTTTATCAGGAGCGTGTGCGCGCCTGGGCGGAATCTCAGCTCAACAGCAACCCTGCCGACCGCGAGGCGCTCTGGTCGCTGGCGCTGCTGGAGGTGCTCCAGAACCGCCCGGCCGCTGCCGCCCAACGGTTCGAGCGCCTGGAGGCGGTGGACCCGACCAATCCCTGGCCGAGCGCGTACCGCGCCGTGGTGCTGCTGGCCGATTGGCGCCCCTGGCAGGCGGCGGCTGTAGCTGAGGCGGCGCGCCTGCGCCATGACGAACCGGTGTTGGCCGGGCTGATGCACGTGGCCGGCAGCCTCGGCGGCGATCTGCGCCGCATCCCCGGCACGCGCGCCGCCGTTGAGGCGGCGATCGCTTCGGTGGAGGAACGCATCGAAGGCGGCGCCAAAGAGGGCCGGTAGCCTCCTGCCCACGCCTGATCTCTGCTGATGGCCGCTGCGGCGCCGGCTTCCGCCTCAAAACCCGCCACGACCCTGCCGCTGGGGCTTCCGCTGCTGGTGGGGGCCACCTTGCGGCTGATCCAGATCCAGGCCCCGATCCTCGGCATCCACAGCTGGAGGCAGGCCGACACAGCGGCGATGGCCCGCAACTTCGCCGAGCAGGGCATGAACCTGCTCCTCCCCCAGATCGACTGGGGCGGAGCAGGCAGCGGCGTGGTGGAGGCGGAGTTTCCGCTGTATCCCTACGCCGTTGCGCTGCTCTACCGCTTGTTTGGGGTGCAGGAGTGGTTGGCGCGGGGCCTGTCCGTGCTCTGCAGCCTGCTCACGATCGTGCTGGTGGTGCGGATCGGCCGCCAGCTGGTGGGGGAGCGGGCCGGCTGGTGGGGCGGACTGTTCTATGCCGTACTGCCGATTCCGGTGTTCTACGGACGCACCGTGCAGCCGGAAGCGGCGCTGATGCTGCTTGCGGCCCTGGCACTGGAACGCTTTCTGGCCTGGTTGCGCGGCGGCAGGCTGGCGGCCCTGGGGGTGAGCTGGCTGGCCTTCACCGCCGCCTGCCTGATCAAGGTGCTGCCCTTCCTGTGGCTGGGCCTGCCGCTGTTGTGGCTGTGGGGCCAGGCCCACCGCTGGAAGATCGCGCGGCGGGCGGGCAGCTGGCTGTTTGCCGTGTCGGCGCTGGCGGTCACGGCGGCCTGGTACTGGCATGCCCACCAGCTGGGCCAGGCCAGTGGCCTCAGCTTCGGTTTCTGGGGCGGCGAGGCCAACCGTTACAGCTGGACCGACCTGTTCGCGCCTGGTTACTGGCTCGGGCTCGGGGTGCGGGTGAGCGTGCGCAACCTGGCCGTGCTGGGGCTGCCATTGCTGGTGCTGGGCCTGCTGGCCAGGCCGGGGCCGCAGGCGCGCGTGCTGCCGGTGGGGCTGGCGGCCGTGCTGCTGGCCGGAGCGCTGGCGCCGGAATCCAGCGCCGTGCATGAGTACTACCAACTGCCGCTGATGCTGTTCGCCTGCCCGCTGATGGGCCTGGGCTGGGTGCAGCTGCGCCAGCAGGCCACGATCTGGGGGCGGCAAGGGGCCTGGGTGCTGCTCACGCTGCTGATCCTGGTGAGCCTCACGGTGCTGGGTGTGGATTACTGGAGCCGGGAACGGGTGGCCGGATCCCCGGTGTTGGAGCTGGCGCAGCAGATCCAGGCGCGCACACCGCCCGGGGCCAAGGTGGTGGTGGCGAGTGGTTCCGACCCCACCGTGCTTTATCTGGCCAACCGCAAGGGATGGCTGGTGCGTCCTCAGCGGCTGATGCGGCGCGATGCAGCGGCCTGGCGGGCCGTCGGCGCCGATGCGCTGGCCGGCAGCTTCGCGGTGATCGAAAGCTATGAACCCTTTCCCGATGGCGAGCGCAAAACGCGGCTGAAACGCTGGGTCTGCGACCAGCCACCGGGCTGCCAGAGCGGGCCCAGTTTCGTGATTCCGCTGCCGGCCGCCGGGGCCGTGCCGCCGGCAGGCTGAGCCCATGACCGCCCTTCACTCCCAGACCCCGCCCCGCGCCGTTCCCTGGCGGGGCCTGCTGCTGCTCTGGCTCGCCGCTGTGGTGCTCGCTGTGGCGGGCCTGGGCAACCTGCCCCTGCGCGACTGGGACGAGGGGATCGTGGCGCGCGTGTCCCTGGAGATCTCGACGCGCGGCCTGCCGGAGGGCTGGCTGCCCACGATCTGGGGCAGCCCTTACCTCAACAAACCACCCGGGCTGCACGTGCTGATCGCCGCCGCCATCGGCCTCTGGCGCCAGCTCAGCCAAGCGCCGGCGCAGGCACTGCCGCCGGAGTGGGTGGTGCGTCTGGTGCCGGCCCTGCTTTCCTCGCTGATGGTGCCGGTGGGGGGGTTGGTGCAGCTGCAGCTGCGGCCAGGCGACAACCGTGCCGCCCTGGCGACCGGGGCGATCCTGCTCACCCTGCTGCCCGTGGCGCGCCACGGCCGGCTGGCGATGCTGGATGGGGCGCAGCTCACCGCGATGGGGCTGCTGTGGTGGGCGCTGCTGCGCAGCCGTTCCAACCGGCCCGGAGCAGGTTGGCGCTGGGGGCTGGCTGCCGGCCTGGCTGGCAGCGCGCTCTTGATGTTGAAGGCCCCGATCCTGTTGCCGGTGCTGGCCGCCGGCCTCGCTGGCCTGGTGCTGGATCCGGAGCGGCCGCGCCGTTCCCTGGCGCCGCTGCTGGCGGCCCTCGGCGTGGGCCTGCTGCCCGGGCTGGCCTGGCACGGCTGGCACGCGCTCATGCGCGGCAGTGACGCGCTCTGGCTCTGGGGCGGCGACGGGGTGACCCGGGTGCTGCTGGATGCGGGCGAAGGCAGCGACCTGGGCTGGCGGGTGCCGGTGATCGAGGTGCTGGAGGGCGGCTGGCCCTGGCTGCCGCTCTGGCCCCTGGCAGTGGTGATCGCCTGGCGCCAGCGCCATCGCAGCTGGGGGCGCTGGTGCCTGGTGCTGCAGCTGGGCATGGCGGGATCGATCCTGCCGCTGCGCACCCAGCTCCCCTGGTATAGCCACCCGCTTTGGCTGCCCTTTGCCCTGCTCTGCGGGCCACTGCTGGCTGCTCTGGTGCTGCCAACCGAAGACCTGGGCCGGCAACGGTTCCTACGGCGGCTGCCGTGGTTCTGGGCCCTGCTCGGCGGCGCGCTGCTTCTGCTGCCTTTGGTGGATCTGCTGGCCGGCGGCAGCAGGCTGGCGCCACTGGCACCATTGGCACCACTGGCGCCGTTGGTGATCCCGGCGGGGCTGGGCCTGCTGGTCGGCGGCATCCTGCTGAGCCGCCCAAGGGCGGCAGGCCGCCAGCTGGGGGCGGGTCTGTTGGTGGCCGGGTGGTGGCTGTCGTTGCTGTTGTTCT
>CALFOF010000320.1 GCA_937919075.1 uncultured Cyanobium sp.
ATCGAGCTCCACCGTTTTGCCGCTGGCCATCAGCAGCACCTTGTCCTTGCGGGCCACCCTGCCGCTGATCACCCGGAAATACACGATCACGCCCCGGTACGGGTCGTAGTAAGAGTCGAAGATCAGCGCCCGCAGCGGTTCGTTCACCAGGTCGGCCGGTGCCGGCACCCGGTCCACCACCGCCTGCAGGATGTCGGGCACGCCCAGGCCGGTCTTGGCGGAGCAGTCGATCGCCTTGGTGGTGTCGAGGCCGATGATCGCCTCGATCTCTACCTTGATCCGCGCCGGATCGGCGCCGGGCAGGTCGATCTTGTTGAGCACCGGGATGATCTCGAGATCGTTCTCCAGCGCCAGATACACATTGGCCAGGGTCTGGGCCTCCACCCCCTGGCTGGCATCCACCACCAGCAGCGCCCCCTCACAGGCCTGCAGGCTGCGGCTCACCTCATAGGAGAAGTCAACGTGGCCCGGGGTGTCGATCAGGTTGAGGATGTAGAGCTCGCCATCGGCCGCGCGGAACTCCATGCGGGCGGCCTGCAGCTTGATCGTGATCCCCCGTTCCCGCTCCAGCTCCATGTTGTCGAGGAACTGGGCCTGCATGTCCCGCTCCGCCACCGTTCCGGTTTCCTGTAGCAGGCGGTCGGCCAGGGTCGATTTGCCGTGGTCGATGTGGGCAATGATGCAGAAGTTGCGGATCCGCTGAACGGGAACGTCGGTCATCGCAGCGGGTCGGCCCGTTCAAAGGAAGTTCCCGAATCTTAGAAAGCGGTCTCGGCCTGCCCGCCTCCGGCCCCACAACCCGCCGCAGGCCTGGAGCAGTCCGCTTTCGGTTGCCCTGCCTAAGCTGATTCCATCCCCGATTCCGACCCATGTCCAGCGACACCACCACCTCCACCGCTGAGGCTCCGGCTGCCGCCGAAGCCGCCCTGGCCCACGATCCCCGCGCCCTCACCGTGGACAACGTGGAGCGCGTGCTCGATGAGCTGCGCCCCTACCTGATGGCCGATGGCGGCAACGTGGAAATCGTTGAAATCGACGGACCGATCGTGAAAGTGCGCCTGCAGGGTGCCTGCGGCTCCTGCCCCAGCAGCACCATGACCCTCAAAATGGGCATCGAGCGCAAGCTGCGTGAATCGATTCCCGAAGTGAGCGAAGTGGTGCAGGTGCTCTGAGCCATAGGCTGCGGCGGAGCTACTCCGCCCCCCGTGCTTGATCTGCGCCTGGTGCGTGAACACCCCGAATTGATCGAACAGCAGCTGGCCCGCCGTGGCATGGCGCTCGATCTCACCGGGCTGCAGTTGATCGCCTGCCAGGAGCGCGACCTCCAGCAGCAACGCAGCGGCCTGCAGGCGGAAGGCAACCAGATCGGCCGTGATGTGGGCGAGCGCATGCGCGCCGGCGAAGCTCCCCACAGCCCGGCGGTGCAGGAGCTGCGCGATCGCGGCAATCACATCAAGCGCCAGGTGTCGGTGCTGGAGGAAGAGGAGAAGCAGCTGGAGGCGCGCCTGCGCCAGCAGTTGCTCGCCTTCCCCAACCTGCCCGCCGCCGCCTGCCCTGAGGGGCGCAGCGAAGCCGACAACGTGGAAGTGCGGCGCTGGGGCAGCCCGAGGGTGGAAGCAGGCCTCGAAGAGCACTGGCAGCTCGCCGAACGGCTTGGCCTGCTCGACACCGAGCGTTCGGTGCGGATCGCCCAGAGCCGCTTCGTCACCCTGCTCGGCCAGGGCGCCCGCCTGGAGCGGGCCCTGATCAACTTCATGCTTGATCTGCACAGCAGCCGCGGCTACCGCGAGGTGATGCCGCCGATCCTGGTGAACACCGCCAGCCTCACCGGCTCCGGCCAGCTGCCCAAATTCGCCGAAGAAAGCTTCCGCTGCGCCGACGACGACCTCTGGCTCACCCCCACCGCCGAGGTGCCGATCACCTCGTTCCACCGCGACGAACTGATCCCCGCCGAGCAGCTGCCGCTTCGCTACGCCGCCTACACCCCCTGCTTCCGTCGCGAGGCCGGCTCCTACGGCCGCGACACCCGCGGCCTGATCCGCCTGCACCAGTTCAACAAAGTTGAGTTGTACTGGTTCTGCCATCCCGACCACTCCGACGCCGCCCACGTCGAGCTCACCGGCCACGCCGAAGCCGTGCTGCGGGCCCTGGAACTCCCCTACCGCGTGCTCGATCTCTGCACCGGCGACCTGGGCTTCTCCGCCACCCGCACCTTTGATCTGGAGGTGTGGCTGCCGGGTGCCGGCGCCTACCGGGAGATCTCCAGCTGCAGCAACTGCGGTGATTTCCAGGCACGCCGCTCCGCCATCCGCCTGAAAGACGGCAAGAAAACCCGCCTGCTGCACACCCTCAACGGCAGCGGCTTGGCGGTAGGCCGCACCATGGCCGCCTTGCTGGAAACCGGCCAGCAGAGCGATGGCAGCGTGCAGCTCCCCGGTGCCCTGGTGCCCTATTTCAATGCCGCCAGCCTCACCGCCGACGGGTGAGGGTTCCCCGCTCGCCTGCCACCCACCGCAGCCAGCACAATGGAACCACTGCCTGAAACCAACTGAATGGGTGTCCTCGCGGCCCTGGCCATCCTTGCCGGCCTGATCGTCGTCCACGAAGCGGGGCACTTTTTCGCAGCCACCTGGCAGGGGATCCGGGTCAGCGGCTTCTCGATCGGCTTCGGCCCGGTGTTGCTGGAACGGCGCCGCCGTGGCGTGCAGTTCGCCCTGCGGGCCATCCCCCTGGGCGGCTACGTGGCCTTCCCCGACGACGACGAGGACAGCGACATCCCGTCCGATGACCCCGATCTGTTGCGCAACCGCCCGCTGCCGCAGCGGGCCCTGGTGATCGCCGCCGGCGTGCTCGCCAACCTGCTGCTCGCCTGGGCCGTGCTGGTGGCGCAAGGCGCTGTGGTGGGCATTCCCGCCGGCTTCAGCGCCACGCCCGGCGTGGTGGTGGCGGCGGTGCAACCCGGCCTGCCGGCGGCGGCTTCCGGGCTGCGCCCCGGCGACCGGATACTCAGCCTCGCCGGCACCACCCTCGGCGGCGGCCAGAGCGCCGTGGAAGGCCTGGTGGCTGATATCAAAGGCGCGCCGCAACGCACACTCCAGCTGGTGGCCGAACGCGCCGGCAGCCCGGTGACGCTCACACTCACCCCCGATGAACAGAACGGCATCGGCCGCATCGGCGCCCAGTTGCAACCCAGCGGCAGCGAAGCCTTCCGGCCCGCCCGCGGCCCGCTGGAGGTGATCGGCCACGCCAACCGCACCTGCCTCAGGCTGATCCGCCGCACCGTCGATGGCTTCGTGGCCCTGGTCACCCGCTTCGGCGAAACGGCCCCGCAGGTGTCGGGGCCGGTGAAGATCGTGGAGATGGGGGCCTCGCTCGCCCGCGATGGCGGCGGCAGCCTCTTTCTGTTCACCGCGCTGATCTCGATCAACCTGGCGGTGCTCAATGCCCTGCCGCTGCCCCTGCTCGATGGCGGCCAGTTCGTGCTGCTGCTGCTCGAGGGCCTGCGCGGCCGGCCGTTGCCGCAGCGGCTGCAGCTTGTCTTCATGCAGTCGGGGTTCCTGCTGCTGGTGGGCCTCAGCCTGGTGCTGATCGTGAAGGACACCAGCCAGCTCTCGGCCGTGCAGCAGCTGCTGGCCCGCTGACGTGCCCCGCTTTCCCACCGCCCGCCAGCGGGCGCCGCTGATCCTGGAGCGTCTCGCCACGCTCTACCCGGAGGCCACCTGCTCGCTCGACTGGCGCACCCCCTGGGAGCTGCTGGTGGCCACCATGCTCTCGGCCCAGTGCACCGATGAGCGGGTCAACAAGGTGACCCCGGGCCTCTTCGAGCGCTTCCCCGACGCCGCCGCTGCTGCTGCCGTGGACAGCGACGCGGTGGAGCCTTACGTGAAATCCACCGGCTTTTTCCGCAACAAGGCGAAAAACATCGTGGCCGCCTCCCGGCTGCTGCTCGAACGCCATGGCGGCGCGGTGCCGGCGTCGATGCCCGAGCTGCTGGAGCTGCCGGGCGTGGCCCGCAAAACGGCCAACGTTGTCTTGGCCCATGCCTTCGGCATTCATGCCGGCGTCACGGTGGACACACACGTGCGGCGCCTCAGCAACCGGCTCGGCCTCACCCGCCAGAGCGAACCGGTGAAGATCGAACCCGACCTGATGACGCTGTTTCCGCAGCCGGAGTGGGAAAACGTCTCGATCCGGTTGATCTTTCATGGCCGCGCCGTGTGCCGGGCCCGCAACCCCGGCTGTGGCGTCTGCCCGATGGCCGATCTCTGCCCCAGCCATCCCGATCATGGGCCGAGCGGCAGACGGGCCGTTCCTGCCGCAGGGTAAGGTTAGTCCTCATCCGCAACCACACAGCAGCCGCATGGCGAAGAAGTCAATGATCGCGCGCGACGTGAAGCGCAAAAAAATCGTGGCTCGTTTCGCTGTCAAGCGCGCCGCTCTGAAGGCCGCGTTTGAAGCCGCCGCCGATCCCATGGAACGGCTCGAGATTCACCGCCAGATCCAGGGCCTGCCCCGCAACAGCGCCCCCAACCGGGTGCGCAACCGCTGCTGGGCCACCGGCAAGCCCCGCGGCTACTACCGCGATTTCGGCCTGTGCCGCAACCAGCTGCGTGAACGCGCCCACAAGGGCCTCCTGCCGGGCGTCACCAAGTCGAGCTGGTGAGCTGCTGAGCCTGCACCGGTCCTCCTCCATCACCTCGCGCCGGGGTTAGGGGAGGGCCGGATGCGAGAATGCCTTTTGACAACAAAACGGACATAAGACGACGTGCCAGGAAAAACTCAGTCGGTCTCCTTCGATGGTCGGGAGATCCGGCTGACCACAGGGCTGTATGCCCCCCAAGCCGGGGGATCGGTGTTGATTGAATGCGGTGATACCTCCGTGCTGGTCACGGCCACCCGCGCCAAAGGCCGCGAAGGCATCGATTTCCTGCCGCTCACCTGCGATTACGAAGAACGGCTGTATGCCGCCGGGCGCATCCCCGGCAGCTTCTTTCGCCGGGAAGCACGCCCCCCCGAGCGGGCGATCCTCACCACCCGCCTGATCGATCGGCCGCTGCGCCCCCTGTTCCCCTCCTGGCTGCGCGACGACATTCAGGTGGTCGCCACCACCCTCTCGCTCGATGAGCGGGTGCCGCCCGATGTGCTGGCCGTCACCGGCGCTTCGATCGCCACCCTGCTGGCGCGGATGCCCTTCTACGGCCCGATGGCCGCGGTGCGCGTGGGCCTGCTGGGCGATGATTTCGTGCTCAACCCCAGCTTCCGTGAGATCGAACGCAGCGATCTGGATCTGGTGGTGGCCGGCACCCCCGCCGGTGTGGTGATGGTGGAAGCGGGCGCCAACCAGCTGCCCGAACAGGACGTGATCGAGGCCATCGACTTCGGCTACGAAGCGGTGGGCGAATTGATCAAGGCCCAGCTCGCCCTGCTCAGTGATCTCGGCATCGAGCAGGTGATCCCCGAGCCGAAGGTGGAAGATCCCGCCCTGCCCGCGTTCCTCGAACAGGAATGCGGCAAAGGCATCGGCGAGGTGCTCAAGCAATTCACGCTCACCAAGGCGGAGCGCGATGCCCAGCTCGATGCCATCAAGGCAGAGGTGGCCGTCAAGATCGGCGCCCTCAGCGACGACGACCCCGTGAAGCTGGTGGTGCAGGGCAACGCCAAAACGCTCGGCAACACCTACAAGGGCATCACGAAGAAGCTGATGCGCGCCCAGATCCTCAGCGAGGGCAAGCGTGTGGATGGCCGCAACCTCGATGAGGTGCGCCCGATCAGCGCCGCCGTGGGTGTGCTGCCCAAGCGGGTGCATGGCTCCGGCCTTTTCCAGCGCGGGCTCACCCAGGTGCTCTCCTGCGCCACCCTCGGCACCCCCAGCGATGCCCAGGAGCTCGACGACCTCAACCCGTCGAGCGAGAAAACCTACCTGCACCACTACAACTTCCCCCCCTACTCGGTGGGCGAAACCCGGCCGATGCGCTCCCCCGGCCGCCGCGAAATCGGCCACGGCGCCCTGGCCGAGCGGGCCATCATCCCCGTGCTGCCCCCGAAAGAAAAGTTCCCGTACGTGCTGCGGGTGGTGTCGGAGTGCCTCAGCTCCAACGGCTCCACCTCGATGGGCTCGGTGTGCGGCAGCACCCTGGCGTTGATGGATGCCGGCGTGCCGCTGCTCGCTCCCGTGAGCGGC
>CALFOF010000321.1 GCA_937919075.1 uncultured Cyanobium sp.
GTACCAGCATATGCGACAAAGCCCGCTGACGGAGCTTGCTACCTAATCAAGTTCCTCGATGCTGCCGAACGGGCCGCCGTGCTGATCGTGGACGACCTCAAGGGCCTGCAGCCTCAGGATTGAGCAGCACGTCATGGCGGTGGCGTCACCAGCACCTTGTCCACGCGGTTGCCATCCATATCCACCACTTCAAAGCGATAGCCCTGCCAGAGGAAGTGATCCGACGACCGGGGAATGCGCTCCAGGACATGAATCACAAAGCCCGCCAGGGTGTGGTAGGGGTGCTGCTCATCGGAGCTGAGCAATTCAGTGCCGAGGCAGTCATCAAAGGCACTGATTTCGAGGCTGCCATCCACCAGCCAGGAACCGTCTTCGCGGGTCACAAAGGCTGGATCTTCGTCGTCGTCGAGATCGGGCAGATCGCCCACAATCCCCTCCATCAGGTCGTTGAGGGTGACCAGACCCTCCACCCCGCCGTATTCATCGGTGACCAGGGCGATATGAATGCCCGTGCGTTTGAACTGCTCAAGCACATGGAGTGCACGGCTCGACTCCGCCACATAGAGCGGTGGCTGGCACAGCACCTCCAGATCCAACGGCTCATGCCCCAGCTGGGCCGTGAGCAGGCTGCGCACACGCACGATGCCGGCGCAGGCATCAAGGCTGCCGCGGCCCACAGGAAAACGGGAATGATTCGATTCCTTCACTTCAGCGAGGATCTCAGCTTCTGCTGCCTCCAGGTCCAGCCAGCAGATGTCCGTGCGCGGCGTCATCATCGTCTTGATTGTGCGATCACCCAGCCGCAACACCCGCTGCACCATCTCGTGCTCGCTGGGCTCGAACACCCCGGCATCAGCCCCCTGGCGAATCAGCGCCTTGATCTCCTCCTCGGTGATGTTGGGCTCGTTGCTGGCGGAAACATTCAGGAGCTTGAGCAGAGCATCGGTGGAGGCACCGAGCAGGTGCACGGCTGGCGCACTCAGCCGCGAGAGGGTGCGCATGGCAGGAGCGATGCGGCAGGCGATCGCCTCTGGGTGGGTGAGGGCGATCCGCTTGGGCACCAGCTCACCGATGACCAGCGAGAGGTAGGTGATCAGGGCCACCACCAGCGTGACGCTCAGCCCTTCGCTGTAGGGCTGCAGCATCGGGACTTGATCGATGAAGGGCTTGAGCTTCTGCGCCACCGTGGCACCAGCCACGGCACCGCTGAGCACACCGATCAAGGTGATGCCGATCTGCACGGTGGAGAGGAAATCGTTCGCCGATTCCGCCAGGCGCAAGGCGATGCGCGCCGGCCGGTTCCCCTTGTCGGCCAACTGCTGCAGCCGCACCTTGCGCGCTGAAACAATCGCGATCTCAGAGCCAGAAAAGATCCCGTTGGCCACGATCAACAACAGAATGAACAGAATCTCCAGCGCCAAGCAGGGATCAATGGCTCATGATTGGTTGATTCTACAGACACAGGCTTTGCGATGTCTGGATGGGCATGCCTGTGTTGGTGCGCCTGCATAGGCATGACTGGATAGGTATGGCTGTGTGGATATGGCTGTGTGGGTTTGGGTGCGTGTGTTTGGGTGCGTGACGTTCCCGTTGAGGCCTGATGGCTCGCATCATCTACGGGATGCATCAGCCACTTCATACAACTTCTGCTGCCCATAGAACGTGTGCTTCACGGCAGGGCTGGCGGTGCGGCCGCTTTGGCGGCAGTCGAGCGATCACGATCGGTGCTGCTGAGATTCGATGGCTGAAATTCACTGGCTCAGATTCAAAGGCTCAAATTCGCTGCCAGAACTTCGCTGCCAGAGCTTCGCTGGCTGCAGACAAACCGCAACATCAGCCACCAGATCATGGACAGAACCAGTGGTTGGCCATCAGCAAGAAGGATGGCCGCCAGCGATATGCGAAGGCATCAGAACCCCATTCAAAAGGCAGCATACGAATAGCCCATCACCAGCCGAACCACAGCACCAGCCGCACCACATCAGCCACACACCGGCAGCCTCACACCGGCAGTCACCCTCAGCCCGCCACTCCAGGTACCGTTGCCATTGCCTCTAATGTTGTGGTGATGTTGCCGACGAACTCCTCATCCAGTTCGGTGGCGGTGATCTCTTCGCCCACCAGATCCTGGATCAGCGGATAAAAGCGCACATCAAACCATTTGCGGAACACGGGGTAGGTGCGTTCTGCCGGCCAGGCGCCGATGTCGCGGTGCCAGTAATCAAGCTCGGCTTCGAAGATCGCCTCATACACCTCCGAGAGGATCTCTTCCGCCTCTTCCTGTGTGTCGTAGTCGGGGATCAGGTAGAGGCAGGGCTCCCGTGCTCCGGCCGCATCCACCTCCAGCTCCAGACGCTGGGCCCAATCCAACAGTTGCTCACTGGGGTAGACCCCCCACCGC
>CALFOF010000322.1 GCA_937919075.1 uncultured Cyanobium sp.
CCTTGCTGCCACCGCGTCAGACAGCTCGATGCCGACCCACCCACTGCTCTGCGGCTACTACGGCGAGCACAACCTGGGCGATGACGCCTTGCTCGCGGCCCTGTTGGCGCAGCTGCCGGCGGAGTGCGACCCGCTCGTGACGGCGTTCGATCGAGAGGAGGTGGAGCGCTGCTTCGGGGTGCGCACGGTGGACCGGCGCCGCCTGCCGGCGGTGCTGCAGGCCCTGGGCAGCTGCGACGCGCTGGTGCTGGGTGGCGGCAGCCTGCTGCAGGACGCCACCAGCTTCGGCAGCCTGATCTATTACGCGGCACTGATCCTGCGGGCACGGCTGGCGGGCCTGCCGGTGCTGCTCTGGGGCCAGGGGTTGGGCCCGCTGCGCCGGCGCCGCAGCCGCCTGCTGGTGCAGCGCCTGCTGCCGCTGGTGCAGGGGATCACCTGGCGCGATGCCGGTTCAGCCGCCATGGCCGCAGGGTGGGGCGTAAAGGCGCCGGTGGGCAGTGATCCGGTGTGGTCGTTGCCGGCCCAGCGCTGGCAAGGGCCGGGCGGACCGATCGTGCTCTGCTGGCGCCCGACCGCGCTGCTCACCGACAGCGGCTGGGCCGTGCTGCTGCAGGCCCTCGATCAGGTGGCCACCCGCCTGGACCGGCCGGTACACTGGCTCCCCTTCCACCGCCAGCAGGACACGGGCTTGCTGCAGGAGTTGCGGGAGCGGCGCCTGGTGCCACCGGGCCTTGAGGCCCGCAGCCGCGACCTGCAGGTGGAAAATCCCCAGCAGGCCTGCGAGCAGTTCCGTGGGGCCGCGCTGGTGGTGTCGATGCGGTTGCATGGCCTGATCCTGGCCGCCCTGGCGGGGGCCCCCTGCGCCGCCCTCAGCTATGACCCGAAGGTGAAGAGGGCCGCCGAGGCCCTGGCTTGCCCCTGCACCGACCTGGAAGCGGGGGCCATGGCCGTGCCTCAGGCAGCGGCCCTGGGGCAGAGCTGGCTGAGCGTGGCGGAGGTTCCGCCGGCACCAGCCACCATCGACCAGCTGCGACAGCAGACGGGGGTTCACGCTGAACTGCTGCATCACCAGCTGGGCTGATGGCGAGGAGCTCGCTCGCAGCTGGGCCGCCTGGCAGCTTTACTGGCAAGGCGATGCCCTTTGCCGCTCTGCGATGGACCGCGTGAAACTGCAGATCCTGCTCAGCGTATTGATCCCGCTGGGCGGGATTGCCTATTGGCTGAGCACCCTCGGCTTCTTCGACAAGCCTTAAAAAACGGATTGCCGCCCACGCATCCTTTTGTGGGCGCTCAGGTGGTGAGCGATTCGCTGGACAGCAGGCGCAGGCGCCCGAGCTCGTCGAGCACTTCCTGGCTGTGGCCGCTCGGCCGCACCGCCACCCACCGGGCCCGCAGCGTGCCCTGGGGGTCGATCAGGAACGTGTGCCGCTGGGAGAATGGGGGCAGCCAGGAGCCATAGAGCTGGCTCACCTTGCCGCCGGGGTCGGAGAGCAGGGGAAAGGTCAGTCCTTCGCTGTCACAGAAGGCGGCATGGTCGTCGAGGGCATCGGCGCTGATGCCCGCCACTTCGGCCTCAAGGCTGTGGAAACGGGCCAGATCCTTCTGAAAACCCCGCGCTTCCAGCGTGCAACCGCCCGTGAAATCCTTCGGATAGAAATAAAGCGCCAGCCAGCGTCCGCGGAAATCACCTAATCCCAAGGTGGTGGGTTCAGGCTGGTCGGCGGTGAAGGCCGGCAAGCGGAAATCAGGAGCCGGGCGCTCCAGCTCAGGCAGCGTACCGCCCATCGCGCTAGCTGAACGCGGACGCGCCAGCCAGGCGGAAAGGAACAGGGCAGAAGCCTGCAGGAGTTGTCGACGTTTCACCAAAACCGGATGGAGACCGGTTCAGAGTTTGGCGAGGTTGACGCCCAGTTGGCGGGCGTAAGCACCAAGGCCTTTTTTCTGGATGGTGCGCAGGGTGCGGGTGGCCACGCGCAGCTTCACCCAGCGGTTGCCTTCGGCCCACCACAGGCGCCGCTCCTGCAGGTTCACCTGCTGGAGCTTCTTGGTGCGCACGTGGGAATGGCTGACGGCCATGCCGTTGTTGGCACGCTTGCCGGTGAGCTGACAAACCCGGGACATGACGTTCAGCCGCTGAAATTGACAAACGGGCTAAGCCCGGATGGCGAATCTAGCAAACGACAGCCGGAGCCTCAGAGGCCCCGCTCCATCAGCCGGCCCATCAGGTCAGAGCTGCGTTGCTGGAAGCCAGCCAGCTGGTTGGGCTCGAGGCCGCCCACCGAGAGGCGGGCCAGCTCGTAGATGTGCCGGCCGAGATCGTCGGCCAGCTGCTGGCTGGGGGAGCTGCCGCCACCGGTGATCACCGCGCCGGCAGAGAGCTTGAGCAGCCCTTCCACCAGGGGGTGGCGGCGGTTGATCAGCAGCACGTGGTGGTCGGGCAGGCCGGGTAGCCGTTGCTCCATCAGGGCGCCCATGTCGTTGATGCGCCGCATCTGCTCGGGCAACAGGATCAGGGCGGCCGGGGCGTTGTCGCCTTTGAGGGCCTGCACCTGGATGGTCACCTTGTCGTTGGCCAGGGCCTGCTTGAACAGGCTGCGCAGCTTCTCCGTGCTGTCGGTGCCCTGGGCATCGCTGAGCTCGCTCTCCTTCTCCTGAAGGCTGTCGTCGAGTTCAGCATCGACGCGGCGGAAGGTGAGCTCCTCGTGGCGCATCTCCAGCCAAGGGATGAACTGGGCGTCGATCAACGCATCGGCCAGAAGCACCTCGGCCCCCTGGCCCTGCCAGAGCGCGAGAGCTCCGGCCTGGCCGGCCTCATCGGTGCAGTAGAGGATGCGCTTGTCGTTGTCGGCAGACAGACGGCTGCGGTAGCCGGAAAGCGTGGTGAAGGTTTTGCCCTCCACGGCAATCGGCTCAGGGTCGGCGGCGGCGGCGGTGGTGCCGAACAGCACCAGATCCGCCACCTGCTCGGCGAATTTGTCGTCTTCCATGGCGCCGATCTTGATGAAAGGCGCGATGCCCTCCCAGATCTCCGCGTAGCGGTTCGGCTCATCTTTCTGGAGTTGCTTGAGCCGGTCACCCACCTTCTTGGCCACGAAGCCACCGATCGAACGCACCCGGCGGTCGGTCTGCAGGGCGGAGCGGCTCACGTTGAGGGGGATGTCGGGGGAGTCGATCACACCGCGGAGGGGCAGGAGGTAGCGGGGCACCACTTCCTTGATCGAATCGCTGACGAACACCTGATTGCAATAGAGGCGGATTTCGCCCTTCTCCCAATCGCCCCGGCCGGTGAGCCTGGGGAAGTAGAGGATGCCCTGGAGGGTGTAGGGGTAGTCGGTGTTGAGGTGCACCCAGAGCAGGGGATCGCCCTGGAAGGGGTAGAGATAGCGGTAGAGCTCGATGTAGTCGTTGTCGGTGAGGTCGCGAGCGCTCTGACGCCACGGTGCCTGCCGCTTATTGACTGTTTCCCCTTCCAGCTGCACTTCCACTGGCAGAAAGTCGCAGTAGGTGGTGATCAGCGAACGGATGCGGGAAGGCTCGATATACTCCATCTCCTCCTCCTGCAGATGCAGGATCACATCGGTGCCCGGCTCGGCGCGTTCGCCCGATTCGAGGCTGAAGTTGGGGGAGCCGTCGCAGCTCCAGCGCACGGATTCGGCCTCCGGGCGCGCACTCAGGCTCACCAGCTCCACCTTGGCCGCCACCATGAAGCTGGAGTAGAAGCCAAGGCCGAAATGGCCAATGATGGCGTCATCTTCCCGTTTGTATTTCTCCAGGAACTCTTCAGCACTGGAGAAGGCCACCTGGTTGATGTAGCGCTTCACCTCATCGGCGGTCATGCCGATGCCGTTGTCGCTGATGGTGAGGGTCTTCGCCTCTCGGTCGATGCGAATTTGAATCTTGCCTTCATCGCCTTCGCTGCAGTCGCCCGCCATCGCCGCCATACGGCGCTTGCTGATCGCATCCACGCCGTTGCTGACCAGCTCCCGCAGGAACACCTCGTGGCCGGAATACACGGCCTTCTTGATGATCGGGAAAATGTTCTCGGTGTGGATCTGAATCTGGCCCTGTTCCAGCACCGTCATGGGATCAAAGGGTCAACAACGTCCTCGCGACCCTAGGAAATGGCCGTGACCCTGTTCAAGGGGACCAAAGGAGGGGTGACCGAACCCCCACCAAGGCTCCCCACCAAGGCTGGAGCCCTCCAGCAGCTCCGCTTGGGGTCGTGGCCACGGCCAGCAGGGCTGGCATCGATCCAGCAACGCAGCTGGCTTGTTGAGCGCAGATCGTGCTGCGGCTGGCTGCTTGAGCGCAGATCCTGGTGTGGCTGGCATCCGGCTTTGGAGATCAGGGGAATGCTTGAGCCCCAGTTGACAAAGGCAGCTTTGCCGCCGCCTGGATTGACCGCAAGGCAGATGCCTTCTTGAGCGATCACAATCAGCACGACATGATCGTGAGGGTAGACAGTTCAGACGACATGCTAGTGCAGCTTGAGCAGGGCAAGATCAACAGCTTTCTTGCTGAGCGGAATAGGGTGATGGCACTTCAGAACAAACTCAAGAATCCAAAAAATTTTGAAATCGTTGCGCAAACATTCTTTCGCACACCGCAGGCTTTTGTTTTTGGGGCAAAGCTGGATCGAAAATCACAGGATGCAATCAACGTTGCCATCAGTGAATTGAAGTTTGATGGTAAGGTCGAGTCCGTTCTGGAGCGGTGGAAAACGCCCTGATTTCGGCCTCATGCCATCGGATTCAAGCACGTAGTTGTGGTTGGCGGTGAAGATTGCCCGACGACAGAAACTTTAACCAAGCCAAAAGGAAGTGAGTGCCAGAAGCATCATTGACAGGGATATGTCGGCTTGTTGAGATCTGTACTACAGCGTAGGCCATAGCTGCGAGCCTGGAGCTTGCTGCCCAGCCGCCGTGATCCCTCCCCAGAAGCAGATGACCGGCATGCTCGGTCACCCGGTGGCGGAGAACCCGATCGATCTGATGTTCGATGCGGTGTATGCCCACTACGGCTTGAACTGGCAGTTCTGGAAGAACGACATCGCCAACGAGCTGGATCTGGGCCTGGCGGTGAAGGCCCTGGTGCCCCTCGGTTACCGCGGCGTGGGCATCACCGTGCCCTACAAGGTGGCGGTGATGCCGCTGCTGGATTCGCTCGATGCCGATGTGGAGGCCATCGGCGCCGCCAACTACCTCACGATTGAAGAGGGCCGCCTGATCGGCCACAACAACGATGGCAAAGGGGTGGTGAAGGCGATCGCAAAGGTGGCGCCCCTGGCCGGGCAGCGGGTGGTGATGCTGGGAGCCGGGGGTGCCGGTCGGGCGATGGCGGTGGAGCTGGCCTGGGCTGGGGCCGCCCATCTCACCTTGGTGACGCGGCGCCAGGAGCAGGGCGAAGAGGTGGCCCGCACCGTGACCCGCGCCTCCGGTGTGCCGGCGGTGTGGCAGCCGTGGCAGGGGGAGGTGGCCGTACCGGCGGGCACCACGCTGTTGATGAATGCCACCCACCTGGGCTGTGCGCCCGAACTGGAGCCTGTGCCTGTGCAATGGAACACGGTCGATCCCGCCTGCGTGGTGGTGGATGTGATCACCAACCCGCGCCTCACCCCCTTCCTCACCACGGCGCGCGAGCGGGACTGCCCGGTGGTGGATGGCGTTGAGATGCTGGTGCAGCTGGCCATGCAGATCTTCGAGCGCTGGACCGGCCTGGCCCCGGAAGAGGTGGTGTTCCAGCGGGCGGTAGCTGCTGCGCTCGGTGAATGATGAAGGCTGGTGCGTGATAGAGGCTGGGAGAGTGGTGGGGTGGTGGTGAGAAGTGGGGTGTTGGTGAATCATGCGATGTTGACAATGAATGGCAGGTCTTGATGTGTCTTATTGAGAACCGAGGGTCGCTGCCATTCGTTGTGATCAAGCAGTTCCTTTGCTGAAGGACACACAACGTCCACTCACCACTGCAGCTTCGCGCTGATTATTGCAGCGCCATTGGCTGGATTCACCATGCTATTGCGCAATTGAAGGGGTGGATCTACGGGCGGCTTGACACGGCAGGCCACATTGTTTTGATGTAGCTGATCTCACATCCCTTGGTCAATCGGGCTTCCTGCACGGCGGCTGCCGCGTTGAAGGGTGAAGACTCAAACCATTGGAAAAGATCCAGGCCACGATCGAGGCTGATCTTCCAGCCGGTATTGGTGGTGATGCTACGCGCATGGAAGTTGGGGCTGGCATCAATCTCCCAGGAAAAGGGAGTGCTGGTTCCCGCGAAGGAATCCTGGACCTGGCCCAGAATGTCCACCTGCCTCTCCATCGTCTCCTGATCGGAACCGGTGATCAGATGCACGCTCACTTCATCGCCCGCGGGAGTGATCTCGTTCACCATGCGCAGGAACTCCACGAGGTTGCGGATCTGGTGGAAGGCCCGGATGTAGGGGTCTCGGATGATGATCCTGTTGGCACCATGGAGGTGGTCGCCGAACAAGCGACGGTAGCTCCAACCCTTGGAGTTTTCAGGCACAACCAAATGGCGCTCTTTAAGCGTTGAAGGCTCTGGTGGCTGTGGGGCTCCATCAGGATCTGCGGGTGTCGCGAGCAGGGGTTCAGCGATAGGGGTCACTACTGAGGCAGTGGTTAGGGGCACCGCAGGTTGACCTCCCTCCCCGGGAACTGGCTCTGCCTTCTCATTGGCCTCGGTGGAAAGAGGCCGAAGTGCTGCGAAGGCGGGGTACTGCTTCTCCTCCGGCGTCAGCACCGTGACCGCAGTGCCGCTCTCCAGGTCGCGGTAGATGAAGTCGTTGGCTTTGAAGGTGGAGTCGATCCTGAGGATCTGCTCCCGCACCCGCCGGCGGCACTCCATCGCGAACGCCAACAGCTCAGCAATCTCTGCCTTGCTGGCTTTGCCATCGGGGTGAAGGATCTTCATCAGGCCAGAGAAGGTTTTCTCAAAGCCGGTTTGGTCGCGGGTGGAAACCTCCGAACTGATCTCGAAATGGGGCTTGTAGAGGCCGGTGTAATCCTCGGTGCGCAGATGCTTGAGCACCTCGGCGATGTAATCCACCACGAAGCCGTAGCCGCTGCAGAAGAGCTCATGGCGCACCGGCGCCACCTCCCAGCCAGGGTTGAAGGCATGAATGCGATCAATGAAAGCCGAATCGATGTATTTATCGGGCAGCGGTTCGTAGAAGTGAGAGTGCTTGAGCA
>CALFOF010000323.1 GCA_937919075.1 uncultured Cyanobium sp.
CTTCGGTGAACTTCATGATGTTGCCCTTGTGCACCAGGGTCACGTGGCGCTTGGCACCCTCCAGCCCGAGGGCGTGCTGAATTGCCTTGCGCACGTGGCGCTGGGTGCCCGCCTTGCTCACCGGCTTGATGCCGATGCCGGCCCCATCGGGGATGCGGCGCTTGCCGAGCTTGCCGTTGGCCGGAATCACCGTGTCGTTGAGGTGGGCGATCAGTTCCACGCACACCGGATCGCTGGCTTCCCACTCGATCCCCATGTAGATGTCTTCGGTGTTCTCCCGGTACACCACCACATCGAGATCCTGGGGCCGCTTGTGGGGGCTGGGGGTGCCTTCGTAGTAGCGGCAGGGGCGCACGCAGCAGTAGAGGTCGAAGATCTGGCGCAGGGCCACGTTCAGCGAACGGATGCCACCGCCGATCGGTGTGGTGAGCGGGCCCTTGATCGCCACGCCGAACTGTTCAATCGCGGTGAGTGTGTCCTGCGGCAGGTATTGATAGGTGCCGTAGAGCTCGCAGGCCTCATCGCCGGCATACACCTTGAACCACTCGATGCGCCGCTCACCGCCGTAGGCCTTGGCCACGGCCGCATCCAGCACCCGCTGGGTGGCGGGCCAGATGTCCACGCCGGTGCCGTCACCGCGGATGAAGGGAATGATCGGGTCGGCGGGCACCACCGGCAGGCCGTTCTCGAAGCGGATCGCCGTGCCGTTGTCGGGTGGGGTGAGCTTTTCGTAGGACGGAGCGGACAGGGTCACCATCGGCGGCAGAAGGGGTGAAACGGCGCGACCGACGGTGATCCGTGGTCGTGGTGCCGGCCCGCTGGCGCAGCCTCCCGCAGGAAGCTTCAGCATGGGCCGGCTCGCGGAGCCTAGGTTCCGTTCCATCCGCTGTTCTGCTCAGGGGAAACGCCATGAATGCGGCAGACCTGGCCCGAAGTCCGGAGATGGCCCACGCCATCGCCTCCGCCGCCGCCCTGTTCCGGCGCCATTTCCCTGATGCCCGCGCCAATCTCACCCCCTGGCGCGACGACCCCGACACCCGCCGCTTCGAGGAGCAGGCGTCGGTGGATCTGGCCTTTCATTTCCCCGGCTGGAGCCCCCGCCTGCAGTGCCGCAGCCTGCTGATGCAGTTGCGCCTCGCCGAGGCCCCGGCCGCCGCTGGCGGCAGCACCCCCCGGCTGCTGGGGGTGCTGCTCAGCGGCATGACCTTCCAGGGCGAGCAGTGGCGGCTCGCCACCGTGGGTGAGTGGGAGGCGAGCGGGGTGAACCTGCCCCAGCCAGAGGTGGCGGAGACGCTGCGGCTCGTCTGCCGTGACCTGTTCGCCCTGCTGGGTGAGGGGCCCGCCGCCACCGCCTGCGACGAGGCCGCTTAACCCTTCGCAACTTGAGCCGACCGTGTCGACGGCACGGCCCTAACTTGTTCCCCACGACCTACGGCACACCGGCTTCGATGGCTGTCGCCCTTGCTTCACAGTTGCGCGAAGGCACCAAAAAAGCGCACACGATGGCCGAGAACACCGGCTTCGTCACCTGCTTCCTCAAAGGGGTGGTCGACAAGATCAGCTATCGCAAGCTGGTCGCCGACCTCTATTTCGTGTACAGCGCGATGGAGGAAGAGATCGGCGCCCTCAAGTCTCACCCGGTGGTGGGGCCGATCGCCCACGATTCCCTCAACCGCCGCAGTGCCCTTGAGGCGGATCTTGCCTTCTACTTCGGCGCCGGCTGGCGTCAGCAGGTGCAGCCCACTCTGGGCGCCCAGAAGTATGTGGAGCGCCTCCATCAGGTGGCGAAAGAATCACCTGAGCTGCTGGTGGGTCACCACTACACCCGCTACATCGGCGATCTCTCCGGCGGCCAGATCCTCAAGAACATCGCCCAGAAAGCGATGAACCTGGGCGAACACGATGGCCTGCGGTTCTACGAATTCGATGCCATTCCCGATGAGAAGGCCTTCAAGGCCAGCTATCGCGAAAGCCTCGATCAGCTGCCGATCGATCAAGCCACTGCCGATCGCATTGTGGAGGAGGCCAACCACGCCTTCCACCTCAACATGGTGATGTTCCAGGAGCTGGAAGGCAACCTGGTGGCCGCCATCGGCAAAGTGCTGTTCGGCTTCCTCACCCGCCGCCAGCGCACCGGCAGCACCGAGGCCGTCGCCGCCTGAGCCGGCAGCGGCCCTCCCCTGCGTCAGAGTCGCAGTTGGCTGCCGGAGCGCCTTTGCGTCCCCTTCGCTTCCTCGTGCCCGGCACCAGCGGCCGCTTCCGCTGCGGAGGCCTGCAGGTGGAACTGCAGACGGCCCGTCTCACCGCTTCGATCGTGCCCACCGAGGTGATCACCTATCGGCGGCGGGAGCCCGGCAGGCCGTTTCTGGCCGATCTGCTGCGTCAGGAGCGGGCCCCCGCTGATGCGCTCTGGATCGTGAGCTGGGGCTTTGACGTGCCCCGTCAACTGCGCCTGCTGCGGGGGCGGCCGGTGGCTTACCACGCCCACAGCAGCGGTTACGGCTTCGATCTTCCCGCTGGCGTGCCGGTGCTGGCGGTGAGCCGCAACACCCTCGGCTACTGGGGAGACAGGGCGCCGCGCAACCCGCTGTTTCTGGTGCCGAATGCGCTCGAGAGCCAGTGGCTGGAGCGGGGCGCGCGGCCGGGGTCCGTGGCACTGGAACAAGCGCCGGATCCGGCTGCCCCAGCGCTTGCCTCATCGGCTGAGCCATCCGCAGCTCCACCCGATCGTGTCGCCCGGCGCCGCCCGATCGACGTGCTGGTGCAGAAGCGCAAGTGCAGCGCCTATGTGCTGAAGCAGCTGGTGCCGGCCCTGCGCGATCGGGGCCTCACGGTGGAGGTGCAGAGCGGATGGGTCGACGACCTGGTGGGCCTGTTCAACAGCGCCACTGTGGTGCTCTACGACTCCGCCGATTACTGGCGCGGTCGGGGCGTGTCGGAGGGGTTCGGGCTGCCGCCGATCGAGGCGCTTGCCTGTGGCTGTGTGCTGTTCAGCAGCCTCAACCATGCTCTGGCCGACAGCCTCGATCCCGGGCTGCTCGGCCATCAGATCGGCTGCGGCAGCCTGGCGTCCGACCTGGAGCGGATCACGGCGGCCGTGGCTGATCCCGAGCGCTGGTACCCGGCGCCGGCCCGGCTCGAGCAGCTGCTCGAGAGCTGCGCCGAACCCGCCCTGCTCAGCCGCTGGGCCCTGGCCCTCACCGCGATCGACCACCACTGGGATCTGCTGCTGAGCGGCGTCCCGCCGCTGGTGGCTCCTGGCCTGCTGGGGCTGCGGACGGGACAGTGGTTCACTCGCCTGCGCACCGTGCTCGCCCGCCGGCGATGACGGCGTCGCGCCCGCGCCTGCGCCACCGTCGCGCCGACGCTGTTCCTCTGAGCCAAGCCTGATGCAGCCGTTTCCCTCCGTCGCGCCGTTCCGCATTGATCAGGTCACCGCGAACGCGGGGCTGATGGCGGTGTTGTTTGTGGTGCAGCTCGGCCTGGCCCTGGCGATGCAGCGGGCGGCGAACCGGCAGGCGATGCGGCTCTGGTGGGGGGCGGCGCTGGCCCTGCTGGCGCTGGTTGTGGTGTTCTTTGCTCTGGCCAGCTGGGGCACCAGTGATGTCACCAAGCTGAGCCGCTTCTACGGCGAGGCCCCGTCGCTGGGGCAGGTGCTGGCCGAACCCGGGCGGCTGCTGTTCTGGGGCAACACGCTCGCCGATGAGCCGTTCTGGGTGCTGGTGGGGCCGATCGTGCCCTTCCTCCCCTACCGGATGGCGGCCTTCCATGGCCTGGTGGTGGCCGCCTACGGCGCCGTGCCGCTGCTGCTGGCGCGCCACTGGCGGATCCCCCAGTGGGGCGGTTGGTGGTGCCTGCTGATCACCTGCAGCCCGATGTTCCGCGGCTTCTTCCAGAACGGTCAGACGCGCCAGGCGCTGGCCATCCTGCTGCTGCTGCCGCTGCTGCTCTGGACCGCCCGGCTGGCCAGGCCGCCCCGCCCCTGGGTGGCGCCGGGCGTGCTGATCTCCGCCCTTGCCCATGCCACCTTTCCGGTGAACCTCGCCACCAGCCTGGCGCCGCTGCTGGTGCGTGTGCGGGCCCCGGGCGAGGGGCTGAAACCGTCTGCCTCCCGGCGCTTCTGGCTGGTCGCCGCCGCGCTCGTCGCCCTGCTCATCGCCGTGGTGGCGCCGCTGCTTCCGGTGGCGCTGCAGAAGCTGGAGCACTACATCAACGCCACCTCCTTCTTCAGCCACTACTCCGTGCGCCGCGAGGTGATCCGGGTGCAGCTGGGGATGCTGATGGGGGTGGCGCTCACCTGCTGGCGCCGCCGCCTCAGCGTGCCGGAGCTCTGGCGCAGCGAACCCACCCGGGTGCTGGTGCTGTTCGCCGCGCTGCACCTGTTCCTGCAGGCCACGGTGATCTGGCAGTGGATCCCCCAGGTCACCTTTCGCCTCGCCGACGGCGTGGCCTTCTTCCAGCTAATCGCCTTCCTCGCCTGGCTGCGCCACTACCAGGCGCTCTGGTTCGTGATCCCTGCACTGGTGATCACGCTGGCGGAATGGATGTTCGGGCGCATCCTTCCCTCCGCCACGTTCACTTGCGGCCTCGATGACCAGTTCCTCTGCGTGCCCGACCGCTGGCCCTGGTTGATCCGCTACTGATCCGGCGACGGGGCAGGGAGACGGGACGCGGCGGCTCAGGGGGGCTGGAGTCGATCGGTTTGGTGTCTGGCCCCGACGCTGGGAATCCTTGCCCTGGCTTGCTTTAGGGTTGAAAAAGAGGGGGGCGGCGGTGTCTGATCCGATGGTTTCTGCGCCGAAGTCTTCCAGTCGCGCAGAGCCCAAACCCCGCGTCAAATTGTTCAACAGCAAAACGCTGGCGCAACTCACGTTGCTGCTGTCGTTTCTGCCCCGCCAGCGCATCCGCGGCCTGGTCCAGTTGCTGGCGGTGTCGCTGCTGGTGGGCTTCTCGGAACTGGTGTTCATCGGCCTGCTGGCCCGGCTGGTGGGGGCCATGAGCGGCTCCCGCCTGCAGGACAAGATTCCGGCCATTTTCTTCTTCGGTGGCGGCCGCGCCGATCAGGGCCTGTGGATCGCAGGCCTGCTGATCTTCCTCGTGTGGTTCACGATGGGGCTGAAATATCTGGCCTCCTTGATTCAGAGCCTGCTGAGCGCGCAGATCTGGGCGGATTACGGCGAAAAGATCTACTCCAATGTGCTGCTGCAGCCCTACGAATACTTTCAATCTCAGAACACCGCCCACATGATGGCGCGGCTGAATCGCATCTTCAGCCGCATCTCCGATGACATCATTCTGCCGATTCTCACCATCGTCTCAAGCGGCCTCACGATCGTGGTGCTCACGGTGGGGGTGGTGGTGGCCTTCGGTTGGCAGGCGCTGCTGATCTTCGGCTTTCTGTTCGGCGCCTACACGGTGTCGTCGTGGCTGGTGGCACCGCCGCTGCGCTTCGCCACCAAGCAGAAGCTGCTGTTCTCGCTGCGGGTCAACTCGCTGCTGCTGGAATCCACCCGCTCGATCCGCGATGTGCAGCTGTATGGCGCCGAGCGCTACTACATCGATCAGTTCGAAGCGATCGGCACCCGTGGCAAGAAATACGACCGCCTCTCCAAGCTGCTGCCCGATGTGCCGCGCTATGTGATCGAGCCCACCGGCATCACGCTGCTGTTCCTGATCGGTTTGCTGCCGGCCCTGCTGCATGAGAACAGCTCCCGCATGATCCAGGATGCCGTGCCAACCCTCACGGCGATCATGTTTGCCGGGCTGCGGCTCTCGGCGCCGATTCAGGCGGTGTTCCGCTCGATCAACAAGGTGCGCGGTGGGCTTCCCGATATCTCCGACGCCCTGCTGCTGCTGCAGCTGGAGCCCAAGCGACGAATCCTCAGTTCCCCTTCCACGCCCACACCCAGTGGTGTGATGCCGCGCCATTCGATTCGTCTGGAGAATGTGTGGTATCGCTACACCCACTCCAACGACTGGGTGATCCGCAACGCCAACCTGCTCGTGCCGGTGGGGGCGCGGGTGGCGCTTGTTGGTATAACCGGTGGCGGCAAAAGTACGGCGGCCCACCTGCTGCTCGGCCTGCTGAATCCCCAGCGGGGTTCCCTGCTGCTCGATGGTCTGCCGGTGCTGGAAGAGGAGCTCCCCGCCTGGCAGGCCTGCTGCGCGATCGTGCCCCAGAGCATCGTGCTGCTCGATGCCAGCATCCGCAGCAACGTGGCCTTCGGCACCGCCGACGCGGACATCGACGATGACGCCGTCTGGGAGGTGCTGGAAATGGCCCAGCTCAACGAATTCGTCGCCGAGTTGCCCTACGGGCTCTACACGATCGTGGGCGAAGACGGCATGCGGCTGTCGGGCGGCCAACGGCAGCGCCTGGCCCTGGCCAGGGCCTTCTACAAGAAAGCGAAGGTGCTGATCCTTGATGAGGCCACCAGCGCCCTCGACAACAAGACCGAGAACGATCTGCTCGGCGCGCTCGAACTGGTGGGTCGCCGTTGCACCACCATCGTGATCGCTCACAGGCTCTCCACGATCCGCTCCTGCGATCGCATCTTTGAGTTCGAGAACGGCTCGATCAAGGCTTCCGGGGATTACATGGCGCTGCAGGAGCGCTCCGCCACCTTCCGGGAACTGGTCACCCTGCAGGATGGCTGACATCACGCTGCTGGCCACGGCGGACTGGAACCATCCGCTCTGGACCAACAAGCAGCATGTGGCTTGCAGCCTGGCGGCGCTCGGCCATCGCGTGCTCTATGTGGAGTCGCTGGGGCTGCGGCCGTTGCGCCGCGGTGGCCCCGACCGGGGCCGGGTGCTGCAGCGCCTGCGCCATGGCCTGCGCCCGCCGCGGCAGGTGCGGCCGGGCCTGTGGGTGTGGGCGCCGCTGGTGCTGCCCGGGGCCAGCGGCGGCTGGCCACTCTGGCTGAACCGCCAGGTGCTGCGGCTGGGGCTGGCGCTCTGGCGCCGGGTGCTGGGGCTGCGCGCCGACTGGCTGTGGACCTACAGCCCGATGACGCTGGCGGTGCTCTCCCCGGCGCCGTTCCGGCGCTTGATCTACCACTGCGTCGATGCGATTCAGGCCCAGCCCGACATGCCGGCGGACGCGATCACCCGCTGGGAGGAACGGCTCTGCCGCCGCGCCGATCTGGTGTTCGTGACCTCACCGGCGCTGCTTGAGCAGCTGCATCCGTTCAATCCCCGCAC
>CALFOF010000324.1 GCA_937919075.1 uncultured Cyanobium sp.
TGCCCCTGCTGGCCAGGGCCACCGGCCTCACCCTGGTGGTGGTGTTCGCCCTGCTCGTGATCGCTGCCGCGCTGCCCTTCAGCTTCCGCTCCAGCGCCTGAGCCGCCCAGCTCTCCAGCCGCATCATCGATGCCGCCTCCCTGGGGTTTGTGGGCGTCGCCCTGCGGCGCTTCGCCACCCTGCTGGAAACGGAGCCCGACCTCGCAGCCGGCCGGCGGGAGGCCCTGCGCTGGGCGCGTCGCCGCGACCAGGCGCTGGGGCTGGCCCGCCTGGGGGTAATCGGACTTGCCGTGCTGGCCATCGGCCAGATTCCCCTGTTCCTGGTGAGCGTCAACGCCCTCGACCGTGAGGCCAGCGCCCGCTCATCCCGGCTCAGCCAGCGCCTCAGCCAGGCCGAACAGCTGATCCGCCGGGCGCCGGCGGGCCAGATCCAGAACCCGTAGCAGCAGGCAGGTGTGACGGTGCGGAAACGGGCCGATCAGCTGCGCTTCGAGCTGGTGCGCAACAGCCTGCGCACCCTGCTGATCGCCCTGGCCTAACTCGCCGGCCTCACTTCTGCCACACCACGCTGCAGCCGGGGCCGCCGTCGCCCTGGTCGGCGTCGGCCACCCGCTCCACCCAGGGCACGGTGTCGAGCCACTGGCGCAGGCCTCGCTTGAGCTTGCCGCTGCCGATGCCGTGGATCACCCACACCGGCCCTTCGGCAGAACGCAACCGTTCCTCCACCGCCGCCTCCGCTTCATGCACCCGCAGGCCGCGCACATCCACGGTGTTGCGCTGGGTGCGCACCTGGGCGCTGCCGCCGCCGCGGCCTGGCTGGCGGCGCACCTGCACCACGGGCGGCTCCGGTGGAGTGGGCTTTTCGCCGCTAAGGGATTCCACCCCGTCAAGCGGCACGGTGAGCCGCAGCACGCCGCAGCGCACCGAGAGCTCCTGGCCATCGGCAGCAATCTCCAGCACTTCCGCCGCCTTGCCGAGCGACAGCACGCGAATCCTCTCCCCCATCGACGGCAGCCAACCGCGGTGCTGGCGCCGTTCCGGCTGGGGCTGATGGTCCTGCTGCAGGCGCTTGAGCCGTTGTCCGGCCTGACGCGCCTCCTCCCCATCGGTGTCGCCCTGGCGCAGGCGGCGGATGATGCGGCGCACTTCCCGCTGGCCATCGCGGATCGAGTGCTCCAGCTGGCGGCGCCGCTGCTCCTGCAGTTCCACCGACTGCTCCTGCTGGTGCTGCCAGCGCTGCAGCAGTTCCTCATGCAGCAATTCGGTGCGCACCAGCAGCACAGCCGCCTCTTCGGCGGCCTCCTGCTGGCGGCGACGCTGATCCTCCAGGCCGCGGATCACCTGATTCAGCTCCCCTTCCCCCTTCGGCGCCAGCAGGGCGGTGGCGCCCTCAATCACGGCCGGCTCCAGGCCAAGGCGGCTGGCGATGGCCAGGGCGTTGCTGCGGCCGGGGATGCCCCATTGCAGCTGATAGGTGGGCGAGAGGGTTTCAACGTCAAAACCCACCGAGGCATTCTCAAAGCGGGCGTCGTGGTACTTGAGCGCCTTCAGCTCGCCGAAGTGGGTGGTGGCGATCGTGAGGCGGGCGCAGCCGGCGAGATGGCGCAACAGGGCTATCGCCAGGGAGGTGCCCTCGGTGGGGTCGGTGCCGGCACCCACTTCATCGAGCAGCACCAGGGAGGCACCGCCTGGCGTTGCCGGTGGCGGCAGCGCTTCGAGGATGCGGGCGATGCGGCGCACGTGGCCGCTGAAGGTGGAGAGGTTCTGCTGCAGCGACTGCTCATCGCCGATATCGGCCAGGACGCGGCCACACCAGGGCAGCCGCGGTGTGCCGCGGCAGGGCAGAAACAGGCCTGCGCGCGCCATCAGCGCCGCCAGCCCCACACTCTTGAGCGTGACCGTTTTGCCGCCGGTGTTGGGGCCGGTGATCGCCACCACCCGCAGGTCGCTGCCCACGGTGACCGTGACCGGCACCACCGTCCTGCCGCCCTCGCGCCGCTCCTGCCAGAGCAGCAGGGGATGGCAGAGATCCACGAGCTGGAAGGGGGCTTCGGCAACGGCAGACAGCTCGGGGCGCACCGCGCCCAACTCCTGGCCATAGCGGGCACGGGCGACGGCGCCATCGAGCTGCACCAGCACCGAGTGCAGGGCGTGGAGGGCGTCGGCGTCCGCCGCCACCAGGACGCTGAGCTCCGCCAGCACCTGCTGCTCAAGGTCGCGCTGCTCCCCTTCGAGCTCGCGCAGGCGGTTGCCCAGGGCGATCACCGCCTGGGGCTCGATGAACACGGTGTTGCCGGACGCGGAGCTGTCGTGCACCAGGCCGCTGAGCTGGGAGGCCGCGCCCGCCTTCACCGCCAGCACCGGCCGGCCGTTGCGTTCGGCGATCACGTTGTCCTGCAGCAGGGGCGCAAAACGCCGCATCAGCTCCTGCAGCCGCTCACGCCGCTGCTGGCGCAAGGCGGAGAGCTGCAGCCGCAGCGCGGCCAGCGCCGGGCTGGCGCGGTCGGCCACGCGGCCGCCCTCCTCGATGCAGAAGCGCAGGCGCTGCTCCAGCTCCGGCAGGGTGCGTAGATTCTGCACCAAGGCGCTGGTGACGGGCCGCAGGTCCTCGTCGTCGATCTGACGGCGCAGGCGACGGCCGGCCGCCAGGGTGGTGGCCACCTCCAGTAGGGCCTCACCGGAGGCGGTGCCCCCCTTGCTGCAGTACTGCAGGGTGCCACCGAGATCGGCGACGCCCTGAAAGCTCAGCCCGCCCTCCAGCACACCATCGAGGCCCAGCAATTCTGTGGTTTCACAGAGCAGGCGCGCGCTCTCGGCGCAGCTGGCGGCCGGCGCCAGGGAGCGGCAGTGGCGGGCACCTGCGCGCGTGCTGGCGAAGCTGGCCAGGTGCTCGGCCAGACGGGGCCACTCCAGCAGGTCAAGGGCTTCCGCCTCGATCGGGTTCAAGCCAGCCCCTGCACCTGCCCGGCGACGGCAGCGGCGATTGGCTGCAGGCCCTGGTTGGAGGGGATGCCCTCGGGAGGTTCGTAGAGCATCTCCAGCCAGTTGCCTTCCGAATCCTGGAGGTAAAAAGAAGCGGTGCCATCGCGATGGTCGTGCACCGGGCCCACGGCGTGGCCAGCGGCGCGCAGCTCGCCATGCACCACATCCACCTCGGCGCGCTCGCTGAAGTGAAAGGCGAAGTGGGGGCCTGCCGCGGTGTAGGCCGGGCTCAGCAGGGCCACCCCATCCCCGCCATCGGGGGCCTGCAGATACGACCAGTCGTCGGCTTCCCAGGTGAGGCGCAGGCCGAGGGCCTGATAAAACGCCTTGGCGCGGGCCATGTCCTGCACCCGCAGGGCCACGTGGCCCAGTCTTCGCACCGGCATCGGGAGTGTCCTGGTCTTGGCTCCATTCTGAGCCGCCGCAGGCACCGCAGTGAGGCAGAGCTCAGCGCCGCCCCTGGCCAGCAGGGCGAGGGGCTGTGGGCTTGTCAGGGGTCAACGCTCGCTCAGCCATCGGGCCGCATCACAGGCGTGGTAGGTGAGGATCAGGTCGGCACCGGCGCGTTTGAAGCAGAGCAGCGTTTCGAGCACCACGGCGCGCTCGTCGATCCAGCCGCGCTGGGCCGCCGCCTTCACCATGGCGTACTCGCCACTCACGTTGTACGCGGCAATCGGCAGTTCCGATTCTTCGCGCAGACGATGAATGATGTCGAGGTAAGCGAGGCCCGGCTTGACCATCAAGATGTCGGCCCCTTCCTGCTCATCGAGCAGGGCTTCGGTGAGCGCCTCACGGCCGTTGGCCGGATCCATCTGATAGGTGGCCTTGTCTTTGGGGATTGGCTTGTTTCCCACCGGACGCGGGGCGGAATCGAGCGCCTCCCGGAAGGGACCGTAGTAGGCGGAGGCGTACTTGGCGGTATAGCTGATGATGCCGATGTGTTCGAAGCCTTCTTCATCGAGCGCCTCCCGGATCGCTCCCACGCGGCCGTCCATCATGTCGCTGGGGCCGATCAGATCGGCACCGGCACGGGCCTGAGCCACCGCCTGCCGGCAGAGCTGGGCCACGGTTTCGTCGTTCAGCACCACGCCCTCGCTGTTGACGATGCCGTCGTGGCCGTCGCAGGAATAGGGATCAAGGGCAACGTCGGTCATGATCGCCATGGCCGGATGTTCCTGTTTCAGGCGGCGAATGGCGCGGGGAATCAGCCCACCTTCGTTGAAGCATTCAGCGCCATCTTCCGTTTTGAGGCCATCGGCCACCTTGGGGAAGAGCACCACACAGCGGATGCCAAGATCCCAGGCTCGTCCCACTTCCTCCACCAGCCCT
>CALFOF010000325.1 GCA_937919075.1 uncultured Cyanobium sp.
AGGGCGGTGAGTCTTTCAGGCTCCACCTTCCTCGCCCCCTTCGCCCGCGTGAACGGCGACACCTTCTTCGCCTTCGGCGCGGCCAACAGCGGCGGCATCAGCCACTTCCGCACGCTCGGCACCAACATGTTCGGCTTCGAGGACACCAAAGGTGGCGGCGACCTTGATTTCGATGACCTCATCATCGGTTTCTCCTTCACTTCGCTCAGCAACACCTCTCTGCTGGCCTGAGCCGGCTCAGGGTGGCGCGTGGCGCTGCAGGGCCCGCCGCGTTGCCTGGCCCGCCACCACCATGGCGGCCACGGTGGCGGTGATACCGAGCAGGCTCAGGGCCTGGCCGGCCGGGCCAGAGCCGCCGGCGAGCACCTCGCCGAAGCGTGAGGCGTCGCCGGCCAGCTCGCCCAGCCCGCAGAACAGCACCGTGCCGGGCAGGATCGCCAGCAGGCCGATCGAGTAATCGCGCAGGCTCACATCGCTGAGCCCGTAGGCCAGGTTCAGCAGGCTGAAGGGAAACGCCGGCGACAGGCGCGTGAGCAGCACCAGCTTCAGGCCCTCGCGGCTCACGGCCCGCTCGATCGCCTGCAGCTTCGGCCGCGTGGCAAGGCGCCGCCGGGCCCAATGGTGCAGCTGGTGCCGGCCCAGCAGAAAGGCCGCCAGCGCCCCCAGGCAGGCCCCGGCAAACACGATCACGCTGCCCCAGACGGTGCCGTAGAGCGCGCCGGCCAGCATCGTGGCCCATATCCCTGGCAGCAGCAGGCTCACCCACAGCGCATAGAGCGGCACAAAGGCCAGGGCCCCGGCGGGGGAGCGCAGGGCGGGCACAACCTGCTCGAGCCAGGGGTGAAGATCCATGAACCATGCCGTCAACGCCAGCCTGGCAGGTGCGGCACGTGGGCGGTGGCGGCTGCGTGGGGGCCTGTGGCGATGACGGCTTGAGGCTCCAGCTGGACTGCTGCAGGGCCTTGGCGCTGATCACTGGGGCCAGGGCCTTGCCTTTGGCCCAAAAGCTCAAGCGACGGGCCATCCCCGTACAGTCGATCAGATCCGTCGTCTGGATCCGTCGGCGATCCGTCTGACGGCCGCTGGGTCAAGCCCTCCGGGCCCGTTCCCCTCCCTATCAGCGCCGCCTCCCGCCGTTGTCACCGGCGGACGATCCCATGTCCACCTGCGATTGCTTCGCCTCCAGCTACGCGGAAGCCCGCGCCAGGTTCCTCACGGCCGCCGACGCCGCAGGCGCCCGGCTCAGCGCCCACCCTCTGCACGGCCGGCTCGGCCCGGACGGCGAACCGTTGGGCATCGACGTGGCTCTGCTGGCGGGCGAGACGCCGCCGCAGGCGATGCTGCTGCTGATCTCCGGCACGCACGGGGTTGAAGGACTGTGCGGGTCGGGTGTGCAGGTGGGGTATCTCACCGACCGCCTGCACGAGGCGTTGCCGCCCGGCACCGCCACCCTGCTGATCCACGGCCTCAACCCCTACGGCTTCGCCTGGCGGCGCCGGGTGAACGAAGACAACATCGACCTCAACCGCAACTTCCGCGATTTCAGCGCGCCGTTGCCGGACGACTCTGGTTACGAGGCCGTGCACGACCTGCTCGTGCCTGCGGAGTGGGATGGCCCGGTCAGGGAGCAGGCCGATGCGGCGCTGCTGCAGCGCATTGCGGCGCATGGCCTTCCCGCTTACCAGGCTCTGCTGCAGCGCGGCCAGTACACCCGCCCCACGGGCCTGTTCTATGGCGGCACCCAGCCCTGCTGGTCGAACCGGATGCTGCGCCAGTTGCTGCGTGAGCACATCCCCGCCGGCCTGGCTCAGTTGGCGGTGCTCGACATCCACACCGGCCTCGGCCCGATGGGCTATGGCGAGCCGATCCATGCCGGCGACACGCCGGAGGGGT
>CALFOF010000326.1 GCA_937919075.1 uncultured Cyanobium sp.
CGCTCCCGCTCGGCGTCGTTGCGGGCGGTTTGCAGCGCCAGCACACCGGTGAGGCCACAGCCGCGCCCCGCCGCCAGCGGCCCCCAGGCCAGCAGCACGAACAGCAGCGTGGCCAGCGCCGGGGCGGTTACCAGCAGGGGCTCCAGCGCCCCGTCGCCGCCGAGGGGCCAGAGCCGCTGCAGCCGGAAGCCCAGCTCCGAGAGCCACTGATAGGGAAGTTCGGCCAGGCCGATCAGCACGCCGGCCAGCAACAGGCAGAGCGAAAAGGTGAGGCGGTTCATGCCGGGGTGAGGCGGCAGTAGTGGCTGGTGGTGCGCACCAGCAGCCCGAGCATCAGCGCCAAGCTGCTGCTGGCGAACGTCATCGCCCGCGTCACCGAGGTGCCATGGCCGAGCGCTGCACCGAGGCACACGTACAGAATCACCGCCAGGTTGTTCATCTGCTCTCGCCTGCGGAGGGTTGCGCGGCATGCCCCACGAGGATCCGGCCATCACCGTTGATGTGCTGCAGCGGGTGAAGCCCGGCCGCACGGAAGCCTTCGAGGCGGCCCTGAGCGAACTGGTGGGCGCCGCCCGCCGCTGTGAGGGCCATCTGGGCGTGAATGTGTACCGCCCTGTGGATGAACACGATTCCAGCTACCGGATCGTGTTCAAGTTCGCGCGCCTCAGCCAGCTGCGGCGTTGGGAGGTGTCGCCGCTGCGCCTGGCCCTGCTGGCGCGCCTGGCGGAGCACACCGTGGTGCCACCGCAGATCTCCGTGCTGAGCGGGCTGGAAACCTGGTTCACCTTGCCCCGGCAGCCGGGGGTTCCGCCGCCGCCCCGCCACAAGATGGTGGTGATCACCACCCTCACGATCTTCCTGCTGATCAACCTGATCAGCCTGGCGCTCTCGCCGCTGGTGCGGGAGCTGCACCCGCTGCTCCGCACCCTGCTGGTCACCGCTACGACGGTGACCCTGATGACCTACCTGGTGATGCCACGGATGACGCGCCTGTTCCGCCGCTGGCTCTACCCGCGCGCCTGAGCTCACGCCTGCCGCCGCAGCTGTTCATAGGCCTGGCAGAACGGTTCGCCCAGCGCCTGACGCAGCACCTTGTCGGCGGCGAAGGCGTCCAGCGCCTCCTCCACGCTGCCCGGCAGTGGCCGCGCCCGGCCGATCGGCGGATCGGTGTAGGCGTTGGCGTCGTCGCGGGGGCCGGGATCGAGGTTGCGCTCGATGCCATCGAGGCCGGCGGCCAGCACCGCCGCCGGCAGCAGGTAGGGATTGGCGGCGCCATCGGCGAGGCGCAGCTCGAGCCGCTGGTCGTCGGGGATGCGCACCATGTGGGTGCGGTTGTTGCCGCCATAGCTGATCCAGCCCGGTGACCAGGTGGAGCCGGAGGTGGTGCGGAGGCCGCCGAGCCGCTGGTAGCTCTCGGCCACCGGGTTGGTGAGCGCGCAGAGCGCCGGCGCATGCTCCAGCAACCCGCCCAGGAAGTTGTAGGCCAGCGCCGACAGGCCCAGCGGTCCGCGTGGATCGTGGAACAGGTTGTGGCCGTCGGCGTTCCAGAGCGAATGGTGCAGGTGGGCGCCATTGCCGGTGAGGGCGGCGAACGGCTTGGGCGAAAAACTCACCCGCGCGCCGTGCTGCTCGGCCATCGCCTGGGCCATCACCCGGAAGAAGGCATGGCGGTCGGCGGTGACCAGGGCATCGGCGTAGGTCCAGTTGAGCTCGAACTGGCCGTTGGCATCCTCGTGATCGGCCTGGTATGGCCCCCAGCCCAGTTCGCCCATGCCATCGAGCAGGCCGCCGATCAGCGGGTACTGCCGCATCAGTGCCAGCTGGTCGTAGCAGGGTTTGCTCTGGCTGTCGTCGCCATCGGCGATCGCGGCGCCGCCGGGCTGAAGCAGGAAGAATTCCGCCTCCACGCCGGTGCGGAAGTGGTAGCCCAGCCGCACCGCCCGCTCCAGCTGGCACTTCAGCACCCAGCGCGGCGACTGCTCCAGCGGCAGGCCGCCCACCTGCAGGTCGGTGGCCACCCAGGCCACCTCCCGCTGCCACGGCAGCACCATCAGGCTGGAGGTGTCCGGCAGGCCCAGCACGTCAGGGTCGGCCGGGGTCATGGCCAGCCAGGCGGCGAAGCCGGCGAAACCGGCACCGGCGGCCGCCACCTCCTGCACCGCCGCCACCGGCACGAGCTTGGCCCGTTGCACCCCGAACAGATCGGTGAACGAGAAGAGCACATGGCGGATGCCGCGATCGGTCGCGAAGCGGGCCAGGTCGATCATCGAAGCGGTGGGGGTGAATGGGGTGAGGGCCAGGGCCGGCGTCAGTCGTCGCAGAGCCGCTCCAGGGCGCTGCGGATGAAGGCCTGTTCGGCTGGCGCGTCGCGGGGGTTGCCGGCGCGGTGGCCCAGCACCGAGTCGATCACCGCAAAGTGGGCGCCAGGAATCTGGCGGGCCTCGGCCGCGCAGTCGTCGGGCGGAAAGTAGAGATCGTGGCTGCCGGCCAGCACGGTGGTGTGCGCGCGGATGCCGCTCAACGGCGCCGGCAGGGCGTTGGCCAGCCAGGTATCGAGCATGGCGATCAGGTCGTGGGGATCGTGGCGGCGGTAGGCCGGCAGCCAGCTGCGCTCCACGGCCTCTTCCACGCTGGTGATGCCCTGCAGCAAGTGACGCCCTTGCTTGTAATAGGCCTGGCTGGCGGCCCAGCTGGCGTAGATCAACGCGAAGCTGCGCAGACCCTGCTCGGGCCTGGCACGGAAGCGGCGCCCATCCCAGGCCGGATCGGCGGTGAGGGCCTGGCGCAGGCTCAGCAGGAACAGGCGGTTGTGGGGGGTGGTGTGGGCCGTGCCGCAGAGGCAGAACAGCCGCTCCACCGCCGCCGGTGCCAGGGCGCCCCAGTGATAGGCCTGCTGCGCCCCCATCGACCAGCCGTAGACGAGCGCCAGCCGCTGCACCCCGAACAACGCTTCGATCAGCCGTTGCTGCGCCTGCAGGTTGTCGCTGTGGTGGATCACCCAGCCGTCTTCCGCCAGCCCCATGGCGCTGTTGCTGGGGCTGCTGGAGCGGCCGTTGCCGAACTGGCTCACCAGCACCACGCACCACCGCGCCGGGTCGAGGATCGGGCCCACCACCCATTCGATGTCTTCCGGACAGGCCCCGTAGGAACTGGGATAGAGCACCAGGTTGGAGCGCTGCGGATTGAGCGTTCCATACACCCGGTAGGAGAGCTGGGCGTCCGGCAGCGTGTGGCCGCAGTGGAAGGAGAACGGCCCCAGCGCGAAGTGGAGGTCGCCGCTGGCCGCCGGGGCGCTCAAACCGGCAGCGGCTGGATGGCGGCTTCGGCGGGCAGCGCCAGCCGCGACGGATCGGCCAGAAAGCGGCGGTGCACCGCCAGGTAGCCCGGATCGAGATGGCGCAGCTGCGGCGCCAGCCACCGGTGGGCCGCCGGCAGGGCGTGGAAGGGCACCGAGGCGAACAGGTGGTGCTCGGCGTGGAAGGGCATGTTCCACATCAGCCAGCGCAACGGCGCCAGGGTGAGGGTGGTGCGGGTGTTGCTGAGCCCGTTGGTGCCGGTGTCGCAGCCGCCGTGCTCAGCCAGCAGCACGAAGCGCAGCAGCGGTTGCCCCAGCGCCAGTGGCAGCAGCCAGTGCCAGAGCAGAAAGCCATTGCCCCCCGGCAACGACAGCAGCAGCAGCACCCCGTACACGGCCGCCTGCTTCAGCAGGGAGCGGCGCACCGCAGGCGCCGCATCGGCGGGGATGTAGGGGTTGGCGCTGAACTCCCCGCGCAGGCCGCGCAGATGGCCGCGCAGCTTGGCGTTCCACCAGGGCAGGCCGCTGAGCTGGAGCAGGTAGGCCCCGCGGCTGGTGGGTGGGTGGTCTTCCAGTTCGGGATCAAGGCCCGGCTGGTGGGTGTAGCGGTGGTGCCACTGGTGGTAGCGGCGGTAGAAATCGGCGTTGTAGAAGCTCAGCACCCCCGCCCACCAGGCCACGGCATCGTTGACGGCGCGGCTGGCGAAGGCGGTGCGGTGGCCGCATTCGTGCATGGCGCAGAAGGCGAAGGCCAGGCCCCAGCCGCACAGCAGCAGGGCCGGCAGGCGCAGCAGCAGGCTGAGCCGCTCATCGCCCCACACCCAACCCGTTGCCACGATCAGCGCCGCATGGGAAAGGGTCTGCAGCCAGCCGGCGCGATCGGAGCGGGCGTTGAGCTGGCGCAGGTCGGCGGCGGGAATCAGGGCGCTGGCGTCGGTTGAAGGGGTCGCCGCTGGATGGTCCACAGCCGTCATGAGCCGAGCAGTGCTGTGCATTCCAGCGTTTCCGGCCGGTTGTCGCGAGGCTGCAGCTGCTGCTGGATCCGCTGGGCGAGGTGGTCGGCGTCGCTGCCGATGCCGCAGAAGCGGCCTGAGCCCCAGGTGTGCAGCCACGGCAGGCCGATGAAATAGAGCCCCTCGGCCTGGGTGATGCCCCGGTGGTGCACAGGCTCGCCGCTGCCATCGAACACTGGCACTTCCACCCAGCTGAAATCGGAGCGGTACCCCGTGCACCAGATCACAGCCGCCAGCGGCTCCTGGTGCAGATCGAGCTGGCTGAGCTTGCGGCTCGGGGCGGGGCGCCAGCAGGGTTTGTATGGGGGCTCCAGCGGCGCGTCGAGGCCGGTGGCGGCGATGTGGGCGTCGATGCTGGCGCGGATGCGGCTGTACACGGCATCGGCCGCATCCAGGTTGGCGGCCAGGTTGTCGGCGAAGCTCAGGCCGCCGGCGGTGATCCGCTCCAGCCGGCCGTGCAGCACCATGCCCTCGCTGGCCCGCTGGCGCAGGTCGATCTCGCGGCCGCCGTCGCGGCCGGTGAGGTAGTGATTGGTCTTGTTGCGGACGGCGCGGGGATCGGCATGGGCGTCGATCGGGGTGTCGTAGACCCCCATCCGCTCCAGCCACTCCACCACGTCGCGGCCGCGATAGCGCCGCGGCGAGCGGGGCGCCGACCCCACGCTGAGGTGCACGCGGCGGCCGGCCAGGAAGAGGTCTTCGGCGATCTGGCACCCCGACTGGCCGCTGCCCACCACCAGCACCGGCCCCTCCGGCAGCTGACCGGGGTGGCGGTAGTCGCGGGCATCGAGCTGCAGCAGCTTGCCGGGCAGCCGTTCGGCCATCGGGTGGCGGCGCGGGTGGTGGTAGGCGCCGATGGCGATCACCACCTGCGTGGCGTCGATCACACCGGCGCTGGTGAACAGGCGGTAGCCGTTGCCGCTGGGCACCAGCCGCTCCACGCTCACCCCCTCACGCACGGTGATGGCTGAGCGTTCGGCAAAGCGGCGCAGGTAGTCGACGATCGCGTCGCGGCCCATGAAGCCGTGGGGGTCGTCGCCGTCGTAGGGGAAGCCGGGCAGGCGGCACTGCCAGTTGGGGGTGACCAGGCAAAAGGAATCCCAGCGTTGCCGCTCCCAGGCATGGGCCACCCGGTGGCGCTCCAGCACCAGGGCCTCGATGCCCCGCTGCTGCAGACAACTCGCCACCGACAGCCCCGCCTGGCCGCCACCGATCACCACCACCGCCGCTGCGCTTGGGGTGGCAGCCGCCATATCGGCAGGAGCAGAAGCAGCGGGTGAGGTGGAGGCAGACCCCACAGGCAGGCGGCGAAGGGGAGGGTGAAGATGGCGCGGCCAGGCCATCACCCACTCCATCGTGAGGTGCTGGAAGGGGCGAGCTGGTAGCAAGCAAGACCGAATCGCAGGCCAGCACGGACCGTGGCGTTTGGTACCCGCTGCTACGCAACTTCACACAGCCTTGATGCATGGTCGTGGGGCTGTTTCCTTCACAGGTCGCCGGTTCATGCCTGAGGTCACCCGCCCCGCCAATCAACCTGGCGATTTCCTCGTGGATTACGAGGAGAAGGTGTTCCCCGATGTGAAGGCGGAACCGGGCGAAAAGGCGCTCGTCACCTTTCACACCGTGGCGTTCGAAGGCTCGATCGGCCTGGTGAACCTGCTCCAGGCCAGCCGCCTGATCAACAAGGGCTTCGAGACCTCAATCCTGCTGTACGGCCCCGGTGTCACCCTCGGGGTGCAGCGCGGCTTCCCCAAGCTCGGTGATGCCGCCTTCGACGGTCACCTCAACTTCAATGCCCGCCTGCAGAAGTTCATGGACCAGGGCGGCAAGGTGTACGCCTGCCGCTTTGCCCTGCAGGCCCTCTACGGCCACGGCGAAGGAGCGCTGATGGCGGGCATCACCCCGGTGAATCCGCTCGATGTGCTCGACATCGTGCTGCTGCACCGCAAGGAAGGCGCTTTCATCCTCGACACCTGGACGCTCTGACGATGAACGGCCCGATCGTCGTGGCCGCCGCCCAGATCCGTCCGGTGCTGCACAGCCTGGAGGGGTCTGTGGAGCGGGTGCTGGCGGCGATCGCGGAGGCGGCCGGCCAGGGGGTGCAGCTGATCGTGTTCCCCGAAACCTTCCTTCCCTACTACCCCTACTTCTCCTTCGTGGAGCCGCCGGCGCTGATGGGCCGCTCCCACCTGCGGCTCTATGAGCAGGCGGTGACGGTGCCGGGCCCGGCGCTACGCCGCATCGCCGCCGCGGCGCGGGAGCACGCCATGCACGTGCTGCTGGGCATCAACGAACGGGAGGGCGGCAGCCTCTACAACGCCCAGCTGCTGATCGATGCCAGCGGCGCGCTGCTGCTGAAACGGCGCAAGATCACCCCCACTTATCACGAGCGGATGGTGTGGGGGCAGGGCGATGGCGCCGGCCTCACGGTGGTGCCCACCGCGCTGGGGCGCATCGGTGCCCTTGCCTGCTGGGAGCACTACAACCCCCTGGCCCGCTTCAGCCTGATGGCCCAGGGGGAGGAGATCCACTGCGCCCAGTTCCCCGGTTCGCTGGTGGGCCCGATCTTCAGCGAGCAGACGGCGGTGACCCTTCGGCACCACGCGCTGGAGGCGGGCTGCTTTGTGGTGAGTTCCACCGCCTGGCTCGATCCCGCCGACCTTGACCAGATCAGCACGGATCCGGCGCTGCAGAAGGCGTGCCAGGGGGGCTGCCATACCGCCGTGATCAGCCCGGAGGGACGCTACCTGGCGGGTCCGCTGCCGGAGGGGGAAGGGCTGGCGATCGCCGAACTCGACCCGGCCCTGATCACCAAGCGCAAACGGATGATGGACAGCGTGGGCCACTACAGCCGCCCCGACCTGCTCGGCCTGCGCCTCGATCGCTCGCCAGCGCGTCAGGTGCAGGAGCAGGGCGCGGATGCGCCGCTGCCAGTGCTCTTGGAGACGTCGCCGCAAGCGCTGCCGGCGCCGCCGCCGCTCATTTCCATGCCGGAGGCCATGCCCCATGGCTGAGCCCAGCGATGCCGCCGCGCTGGCGCAGCTCATCACCGAGCTGCAGGTGCAGGGCCTCGTGGAGCCCGGGGTGCCCGGCAACAGGGGCCGCCGCGGCGGTGCCGGCCCCTCCGACCACCGCGCCCTCACCCTTGATGGCACCACGGTGATGGTGCCCGTGTACAGCAGCGCCGCCCAGCGCTCGCCCTACCGCCTGGAGGCCGGCGTCGCCGGGCTGGAGCTGCAGCGAGAGGCGCCACTGGCACCCGCCATGCCACTGGTGGTGGGGGTGGAGGCGCCGCCGGAGCCGCGTTTCTACGGCCTGCACACCGCAGACGGCACGCCGTACCGCTCGATCGCGCTGCTGCACAGCCGCGATGTGCTGGCCACCACGTTGCTGCAGACCTGCATCCGCTTCCGCGACCGCAGCCAGTCGTGCCAGTTCTGCGCCATCGAGCAATCGCTTGAGGATGGCCGCACCCTGGGGCGCAAGACCCCGGCCCAGGTGGCGGAGGTGGCAGAAGCGGCGGTGCGGCTCGATGGGGTGCGCCAGCTGGTGATGACCACCGGCACCCCCAACAGCGACGACCGCGGCGCCCGCCTGCTGGCCGAAACCGCGGCGGCGGTGAAGGCGCGGGTGAACCTGCCGATCCAGGCCCAGTGCGAGCCGCCGGAGGATCCGATCTGGTTCCAGCGGATGAAGGACGCCGGCGTCGACAGCCTCGGCATGCACCTGGAGGTGGTGGAACCCGAGGTGCGGCGCCGCATCCTGCCCGGCAAGGCGGAGCTGAGCCTGGAGCGCTACTTCGAGGCGTTCGAGCAGGCGGTGGCGGTGTTCGGCCGCGGCGAGGTGTCCACCTATCTGCTGGCGGGGCTGGGCGACAGCGCCGCCGCGATCGTGGCCTGCAGCGAGCGCCTGATCGCCGCCGGTGTGTACCCGTTCGTGGTGCCGTTCGTGCCGATCAGCGGTACGCCGCTGGAGCACCATCCCGCCCCCAGCGCCGCCTTCATGGTGGAGATCTACACGGCCGTCGCCGAGCAGCTGGCGGCAGCGGATCTGCGCGCTGCCGCGATGTCGGCGGGCTGCGCCAAATGCGGTGCCTGCTCGGCCCTCTCGCTGTTCGAGCAGGCGGCCGCCAGGAGCGACGCCCCGTCAGCCCCATCGGCCCCACCACCGGCGGGCTGCGGCCCCTCCATCACCTGATGTTCTTCATTGATCCCTCCAGCCACGACATCGGCCGCAGCCCCACCTCGGCGCCGGCTGTCTTCACCCCATCGGTGCGCTGGGGCCTGGGCATCGACGCCGAGGATTTCCGCCTTTCCCCCTCGGCCTGCTCCGAGCGTTTCTCCTTCCATCTGCTGCGGCCCGGCACGCCGCTGCTGGCCGGCTACTGGGACCTGCGTCGCCGCATCTTCTGCCAGGAGCAGCACCTGTTCGAAGCCTCCGACCGCGATGCCCGCGACGCGGTCGCCACCCCGATCGCGGCGATCGCCCATGGGGCCAACCGGGCGGTCGGCAGCCAGGGGGGCAGCGGGCCGGTGGTGGGGGTGGTGCGCATCCTGGAGCAGGAGCCAGGGCTCTGGTACGGCGGCCGGCTCGGCGTGGACGCCGCCTTCCGCCGCCACAACCAGATCGGCAAGGGCCTGATCTGGAAGGCCGTGACCACTGCCAACGGCTGGGGCTGCGACCGCTTCCTGGCCACCGTGCAGGAGCAGAACGTGCGCTTCTTTCAGCGTTTGCATTGGCACTCGGTGGACACCCTGGAGCTCAAGGGGCTGCCCCATCACCTGATGGAGGCCGACCTCAGCTACTACACCCCGTCGCGGGAACGCCGGCCGGTGGCATGAGCGGCATCGACCTGGCGCCACTGGCGGCGCAGCTGCGTGCCCTGGCCGGCCTGCACGGCAAGACCGCCATCCAGCGCCCTGCCGCCCACTTCCCGCACCAGCCCTTCGCCGCCCTCGGCCCGGCCGCCCTGCTCGGTGATGACGCCGCCCTGCTGCCGGCCTGCAGCGGCCGCCTGCTGCTGGCCAGCGAGGGGATGGATCCAGGCCTGCTGGCCAAGGATCCCTGGTTTGCCGGCTGGTGCGGCGTGCTGGTGAACCTCAGCGACATCGCTGCGATGGGCGGCCGCCCGCTGGCGCTGGTGAACAGCCTCTGGTGCCGCGGCGCGGCGCGGGCCGAGCCGGT